>JALWUZ010000417.1 GCA_027079895.1 Anaerolineae bacterium | reverse complement strand
AAGGTGAAGCGCACCGAGCCGTGCGCCCGCTCGTGATTGCCCCCAATCCCCAGGATGACGTGGCTGGCCTCCAGCGAGCGGCTGAAGCAGGCCGAGCCGGTGCTGACGGCGAAGCCGCGCATGTCCATGTGGAGCAGCACCGACTCCCCTTCGACGAAGCGGAAGGAGATGTTGGCGTTCTGCGGCAGGCGGTGGACCGGGTGGCCGTTCAACATCGTGTGCGGCACTTGCAGCAGTTTTTCGATGAGGCGGTCTCGCATGGCTTGCAGGCGTGCCGTTTCTTCGTCCGTCACCAGTTCCACCGCCTTGGCGAACCCGACCGCGCCGGGGATGTTCTCAGGGCCGCCCCGCAGGTTGGACTCCTGGAAGCCGCCGTCCATCCACTTCGCCAGGGGCGTACCCTGCCGGATGTACAGTCCCCCCACACCCTTGGGGCCGTGAATCAGCCCGGCGGTCACCGAAATCAAGTCCACCGCGATCTCCTGAGTGTTCAGCGGGACGCGGGGGAAACTGTGGGTGGCGTCGGTGTGGAACAGGACCTCCTTTTCGCGGCAGATCTCGCCGATGGCGGCCAGGTCTTGCAGGGTGCCGATCTCCTGATTGGCCGCCTGGACGGAGACTAGAATCGTCTCCGGGGTGAGGCTGTCCCGCAGTTGGTCGAGATCCACGCGCCCGGTCTCGTCCACGTCGAGGTACGTCACCTGGAAACCTTGCTTCTCCAACGCCCGTGCGCTGTGCAGGACGGGGAAGTCCTCGATTTTGGTGGTGACGATGTGACGGCCTTTCTTCGCGCCCAGGGCCAGCGCCACTCCCTTGAGGGCCATGTTGCTGGATTCGGTGCTGCCGGAGGTGAAGATGAACTCCTCCGGCAGTGCGCCCAGGCGTTCGGCGATGACGGCCCGCGCGGCGTCCAGGCCGTCGCGGGCCTCGATGCCCGGCGAGTAGCCGAACTGCGACGTGGCGACGGCGTAGGTCTCGAAGAAGTAGGGCTTCATCGCTTCCAACACGCGCTCGTCCATGCGGGTCGCCGCCGCGTTATCCAGGTAGATGTATCTTTGCTCCATTCCGTTCTTCCTCCGGTGTGATGATCATTCCTTCCAGGCTGACGATCTCGAAGGCCCAGGTGATGGCCCCGGTGGGGCAGACATCCTCGCACAGACAGCAGCAGTCGTGGGCCGTGGTGCAGGCCGTGGAGCAGGCGAAGAACGGGCCCCACTCCTTCAACGTCACCGCGTCGCAGGGGCAGGCCAGGACGCACAGCCCGCAATGGGTGCAACGCGATAGGTCAACCTGGGGTGAAGTGGTCGAGTACATTGGCACTCCTCACCGGCCGCGCCCGCCGGGGCGGACATCGGCCCAACAGTGCCCAATTATACAACCGAGGGGCGGGTTTGTCTATGACAAAAGTACCTTTCCGTGCGTGTCAAGTGTGGTATGGTGACATTTTATCTGGTGAAACGCGCCCTTGCGCCCACCCGATGATGTAGTATACTTCCCCCAACACACCCTTTGAGGAGGGCGTTATGATTCCACTCCGCGACACCATTCCGGCCCGCCGTTTCCCCATCGTCAACACGGCCATCATCGGGCTCAACGTGCTGGTCTTCCTGTTCGAGTCCGCGCTCCCGTCCGCCCAGTTGAACCGGCTCATCTTGGCCTGGGGATTGGTGCCGGCCCAGTTCTGGCACGGCGGCCCCCTCCGCTGGCTGCCGATGTTCACCTCGATGTTCCTGCACGGCGGCTGGTGGCACCTGATCTCCAACATGCTCGCCCTGTACATCTTCGGCGACAACGTGGAGGACCGGCTGGGGCATTTCCGCTATCTGGCGTTCTACATCGTCGGCGGGCTGCTGGCCGGGGCGACCCACCTGGTGGCCTACCACGCCTCCGCCGTCCCGACGGTCGGAGCCAGCGGCGCGATCGCCGCCGTGCTGGGGGCCTACATGGTGCTCTACCCCCACTCCCGCGTGCTTACGCTGGTGCCGATTTTCTACTTCATCCGCATCGTCGAGATTCCGGCCCTGCTCTACCTGGGGTTCTGGTTCGTCTCCCAGTTGTTCAACGGCCTCTTCGCCCTGGCCGCCACCGCCGACATGATGGCCACCGGCGGGGTGGCCTGGTGGGCGCACATCGGCGGGTTCGCCTTTGGAATGGCAGCGGCGAAACTCATCGCCCCCCGCCCACCCCGTTACTACATGGACGAGTACTGGCCCTGGTAGCCAACAATATCACCCATCGGGAGGTCACTATGTCCGTCTTCGATCTGTTCTGGCTGTTTTTCATGTTCACCAGCCTGCTGCCCGTCATCCAGAAACGGATGCTGGAAGCGGCGCGGCTCAAACTGATGCGGGAGTTGGAGAAGAAACGCGGCTCGCGCGTCATCGCCCTCATCCACCGGCAGGAGACGATGGCCCTGCTGGGTTTCCCCATCTACCGCTACATCAACATCGAGGACAGCGAGGAGGTGCTGCGGGCCATCAAGTTGACCGACGACAACGTGCCCATTGACCTCATCCTGCACACGCCGGGCGGCCTGGTGCTGGCGACGGAGCAGATCGCCCACGCCCTCTGCCGCCACCCGGCCCGCGTCACCGTCTTCGTCCCCCACTACGCGATGTCCGGCGGGACGCTGCTCGCCCTGGCCGCCGACGAGATCGTGATGGACGAGAACGCCGTCCTGGGCCCGATTGACCCGCAGTTGGGCGAGTATCCGGCGGCCTCGATCGTCAAGGTGGTCGAGCAGAAAGATGTCAACGAGGTGGACGATAAGACCCTCATCCTGGCCGATGTCTCCCGCAAGGCGATCGCCCAGGTGAAGAGCCGCGCGAAGGCGATTCTCGGCGAGCACATGGACGAGGAGCAGGCGGAGAACCTGGCCCAGATTCTCTCCGAGGGACGCTGGACGCACGATTACCCCATCACCGTCGAGGAGGCGCGGGAACTGGGGCTGCCGGTGAGCACCGAGATGCCGGAGATCGTCTACAAACTGATGACTCTCTACCGGCAGCCGGGCCAGCGACGCCCGTCGGTGCAGTACATCCCCATCCCGTATCGCTCCAACGGCGGGAACGGGAAGGCGGGGGAGTAGGTGGTGAGGTTCGTCGCACTATTCGGACGCACTCTGCGCCAGCCGCCGGCCGACGCCCATCTCGTCAGCGAGCAACTCGCGCTCCGCGCCGGGCTGATGCGCCGGCTGGACAACGGTCTCTACGGCTACCTGCCCCTCGGCTACCGCGTGGTGCGCCGGTTGGAGAGCCTCCTGCAGGCGGAGTTGGAACGCGAGGGGTTCCAGGAAATGTGGCTCCCCGGCCTCTGCGACGCAGCGGGGACGCGGGAGGTGGCCCGGCTGTCCCGCTGGGAGGTGCAGTCCTACCGCGACCTGCCCCAGGCCGTCTACTACCTCCAGACCGCCGTTGGAGATGGGCCGCGTCCGCGCGGGGGGCCGTTGCGGGCCCAGGAGACGCGCACCTGGCGTGGCTTTCTCCTTGCCGGGGACGAGGAAACCGCGACGACGGTCTACGACGGCATGCTCGCGGCCCTGCGACGCACCTTCGACCGCTGCGGCCTGACCACACTCCCGGCCGAGGCAGAAGAGGGTTGCCGGTTCCTCCTGGAACATCCCGCCGGTGAGCGCACCTTTGCCCGCTGCGAGCGGTGCGGCTACACCGCCGACAGCGCGGTCGCCGTCTCCCGCCCGACGGAGGTGCCCGCCGGGCCGCCGGAGGAGAAAGCACTGCTGGCTACTCCCGACTGCGCCACCATCGCCGACGTGGCCGCCTTCGCCGGAGTGCCGACCTCCCGCACGCTCAAGGCGGTCTTCTACGCCTACGGGGAGGAGCGGGAGTTCGTCTTCGTCGTCATCCGGGGCGACCGCGCGGTGAACGAGAGGAAACTATCCCGACTGCTGGGCGGCGGCCCTCTCCAGCCCGCCACGGCGGAGGAAATCCGCGCCGCCGGAGCGGAGCCGGGGTACGCCTCTCCGGTCGGCCTGTCGGTGAGACAGCAGCGCGACGGCGCGGGGGTGCTGGTGGTAGGCGACCGCTCCATCGGGGACGGCGGCAACTTCGTCGCCGGGGCCAACCGGGCCGGCTACCACTACACCGGCGTCAACTACCCGCGCGACTTCACCGTCACCCTCTTGGCCGACATCGCCCAGGTGGAGGCCGGAGAGCGTTGCCCGCGGTGCGCCGGGACGTTGCGCATCGCCGCGGCGGTCACGCTGGCCCGCTGCGTCCGCCCATCCACGGCGACGACGGAGGCAGTGGGGGCGGCCTACCTCGACACGGCGGGGAAGCCCCGTCCCCTGTGGCTGGGCGAGTTCTCCGTCGGCATCGGACGGCTGCTGGCAGCGGTGCTGGAGACCCATCACGACGACTACGGCATCCTGTGGCCGGAGCCGCTGGCCCCGTTCGACGTTCATCTGCTGACGCTGGGCACCGGCGACGCGCTGCGGGAGGCGGCGGAGTCGCTGTACAATGCGCTGCGGGAGGCCGGGCACACGGTGTTGTACGACGACCGGCCGGAGAGCGCGGGGGTCAAATTCGCCGACGCCGACCTGATCGGCTGCCCGGTGCGGATAACCGTCAGCAAGCGCAGTCTCAAGTCCGGCGGCGTGGAACTCAAGCGTCGCCGGGAGGCGGAACGGCACATCATCCCCCTGGAAGAGGCTGTCGAGGCCGTCACGAAGCAAACGGAGAGGAAAGGGTGAAGTGGGGGGTTGATCAGGAGAAATCCAACGGGACGAATCGTTTGGTCGCGGTGGCTCTGGTGGGACTGGCCCTTCTGGTCCGGCTGTACGTGGCCTGGCAGCCGCTCCCCTTCCTGCTGCGACTGAACCTCCCCGACGACGCCTACTACTACTTCCTCATCGCCCATCACATTGGGGCAGGGAACGGCCCCTCCTTCGATGGCCTCACGCTCAACAACGGATTCCACCCTCTGTGGTTACTGGTCATCCTCCCCCTGTTCTCCGGGAAGGCCCTGGGCGGGGACCTCCCCGTCCACCTGGCACTTTCGCTGGGGGCTCTGCTGGACGCGGTGACTTGCTATTTCCTGTACCGTATCGCCGCTCGGCTGGCGGGACGGACGGCGGGCAAGATCGCCGTGTTGTTTTACGGCCTCAACGTGATGAGTGCTCTTCAGGCGACCAACGGGTTGGAGAC
>JALWUZ010000416.1 GCA_027079895.1 Anaerolineae bacterium | reverse complement strand
AAGAGCCGGAAAAAGCCCAGAAAAGGCTGAAAGCGGCCCCAAATTCGATTTTCAAAGAACCCAATCCTGTCGGGTTGTCCACCCGTTCTCTCGCGCTTTGTCTAAACTCGAACGGAAAGGATCAATTTTTTAATCCGACGGCACGCTATATGACGGTTTAGCGGTTCCCGTAAGCGGTATGTAGTAGTTACCAACACAATACGGCGGATATATTCGGAGGATGAGATTTCCCCGATCTGAGAGTTCTTCCTATTCAGAGAATCCCAAAAGTATTGGTCAATCCAAGGTCCTACTTGATTATAAATCTCATCAACCCTGCCTGTGGGCAGATCCGGGAATCGCGCCTCTCGACCAATCCTTGTTACCTGGATTGCGTATAGCTGACCCATATATCTAGCTACAAAGTCAACGCTGGACGTCTCCTTACGAATGTCAATAAACCTCTCACACACCAATTGGTCAATGACGCGGATTTCTGCCCAAGCGTCAATTAGCCTCCTATCCAACTCGTTGGAATCTCTGATGTTTCCAATTTCTCGAAATATGCTCTGAAAAGCCTCAGTTTTGTGAGTGCGCCGCAGCCTCCTCTCCAATTTTTCCGGTTCACCTCTAGAGAATATGTCATAGAACCTCGTTTCGCCAAGACGCCCCGTATCAGGAGGTCTTGAGTGTAGCTGTCGGACGTACCTTCCTAGATATCGTTCAATTAGCGGATAACTTTGCAATCCATTTTCTATGTTCACCATTTTTCCTCCGCCTTTCTTCGACACTTCAACGCAGTCTCTTAACCTGTAGTAACGCCTAACCGGGGTTGGCCTGTGTGCCGTGGGGGAGCTATGGCGAACATCAGCGATTCGACTTCTTCTCTCTCCGACTCGTTCATTCGCCCCGCATAGCAACATCGGCAGAGGAGATTCATTTGGTTGTGGGCATGTCCAGGTCTATGTTTCTGTGGCCACAAGAAATAAGCGGATTTCTGGAAACAAAGCCCAATAATGTTTCCAGAATTGGTCGTCTGCGACCTCATCGGTGTTCAATGAATTCGCCGTGCTCTTCGAACATCGGCAACGTTCTACCTGCGTTGATTTCAGTCTCGACTGCCGCCACTAACGCAGCCAACTTGTCATTATCGGTCGCCGCAAATTGCGCATCCCATAGTGCCTCGCCGGCCGCGATTTCTTCAAATGTTTCTTCGCTCAAGGCAAGATAGCGTACCGCCATCACGAACTACCAGCCAGCCGCCAGACGACGATAAAGTTCCTCGTTCTTCCGCAACACATACTCCATCGTTCGCTGAAACTCCTCGTCGGGTCGGCTGAGTGAGTCCTCCAAAGTGGCCGCCAGCAAGGTTTCAGGAGGAACACGTAGCCGCTGTGCCATCTCCTGAAGCCTAGTCAATTGTCCATCGCCCAGAGGAATAGTGATCGCTGTCATCAGTACACCCCACACCACCTGCCCAACGCAGGGTTGGGCTGCCGTTTGTATCAAAGATACTAGATGAAAGCACTCTCAACGCTTCAAACTCCGGGAGTGGTTGTCTGGTAACAATGCTGTACAACACGTCTGAATCCAAATCCGCTCCATTAGGCCAACAAACAACGCCCAACTCTTCGTTTGCCGCTACTTGGGCAAAGTGCTCTTCGTCCTTAATGTATTCAAATACCCCCGTGAACTCTACCAGTTCCTTCACGTTTACAATCCCGGAAACGCCGCCTTCAAATTGCACTTGCAGCCGATACCCTTCCAACGGCTTTACCGAGATGACATCCGCCAACATCGCTCACTACTCCTTACGCGGGGAAAGAATGGGATTCAACAGCGAACCTCTGCGCCCCGGCTTCTCACCTGGTAATCAAAGTCCCGATCTGCTCCCCCATCACCGCCCGCTCCAGGCTGTGAGGCTGCCACAGATCGAGCACCAAGATGGGCATATCGTTCTCCATGCACAGGGAGATGGCGGTGGCGTCCATCACACCTACGCGCATTTCCAGGGCCCGCATGTAGGTGAGGTGGTCGAACCGCTCGGCGGCGGGGTCTTCGTGGGGGTCTGCGGTGTACACGCCGTCCACCTTCGTGGCCTTGATGAGCAGGTCGGCGTCCACCTCCATCGCGCGGAGGGCGGCGGCGGTGTCGGTGGTGAAGTAGGGGTTGCCCGTCCCGCCGCCGATGATGACCACGCGGCCCTTTTCGAGGTGCCGAATGGCCCGCCGTCGGATGTAGGGCTCGGCGATGGCCCGCATTTCGATGGCGGTCTGTACGCGGGTGGTGATGCCGATGCGCTCCAATGCGTCGGCCAGGGCGAGGGCGTTCATCACCGTCGCCAGCATGCCCATGTGGTCGGCGGTGGCCCGGTCCATACCGTGGACGAGGCCATCCTTGCCGCGCCAGATGTTGCCGGCCCCCAGGACGATGACGATTTCGACTTCCAGGTCGCGCACGGCGGAGATTTTGGTGGCGATCTCCTCCGCCATATGGGGGCTGATGCCGTAACCGCCGGGGCTCGCCAGGGACTCGCCCCCCAGTTTGAGCAACACTCGTTTGTACTTCGCCACGGCCATGTCCGTTTCCCCTCGTTTGATGAGCAGGCTGCCCACGAACACCGGCGTTGGGACAGGGCCGGTCGCGGACAGCCTGCGCGTTCCCGTTCTTCAGGTGCGGGTAAGGAGCAGGGACTACTCCAACCCCTCGCCCACCGCGTAGCGCACGAAGCGGCGCAGGACGATGTTCTCGCCCAGTTTGGCGATGCCGTTGTTGATCAAGTCCTGGATGGTGAGGGACTCGTCCTTGACGAAAGGCTGCTCCATCAGGCAGACTTGCTTGTAGAACTTCTCCAGCCGTCCGGTGACGATGTTGTCCACGATGCGCTCCGGCTTGCCCTCCTCCAACGCCTGCGCGCGGTAGATAGCCCGTTCCTTCTCGACCACCTCGGACGGGACATCCTCGCGGCGCAGGTATTCGGGGGCGGCGAAGGCGATGTGCAACGCCAGGTCGTGGGCCAGGGTCTTGAAGTCGTCGGTGCGGGCCACGAAATCGGTCTCGCAGTTCAGTTCCAGGAGGACGGCCACCCGGTTGCCGGGATGGACATAAGCCTCCACGCGCCCGTCGGACGCCTTGCGGCCGGCTTTCTTGGCGACGGCGGCCAGCCCCTTCTCGCGCAGCAAAGCGGTGGCGCAGTCGAAATCGCCATCGCACTCCTGTAACGCTTTACGGCAGTCCAGCACACCCGCGCCGGTCGCCTGCCGCAGTTCTTTGACCATCGCAGCAGTGATTTCCACGTCGCTTACTCCTTCTTCTCTTGTGCCGCCGCCTCCCCCTCGTCGGTGACGGCGGCCGGGGTCTCCTCCGGCGCGGACGGGCGGCCCTCTTCCTCGAAGGAGAGTTCCTTCAGGCGGGCCAGGGTCGCCGCGCTCAGGTACTTCTCGTCCTCCAAAGTGGCTTCCTCGGTGACGATCTCCTCCGGTTCGTAGGCTTTGCGCAGGGCCAGCCCCTCCAACACGGCGTCGGCGATCTTGGAGGTGAGCAGTTTGATGGCGCGGATGGCGTCGTCGTTAGCGGGGATGATGTAGTCAATGGGATCGGGGTCGCAGTTGGTGTCCACGATGGCGACGATGGGAATGCCCAGTTTGTTGGCCTCGGCGACGGCGGTCGCCTCCCGGTTCACGTCCACGATGTAGAGCATCGCGGGCAGGTCGCGCATCTCCCGAATACCACCCAACCGGTCGTTCAGTTTGGCGATCTGCCGCTGAAGCCCCAGGGCCTCCTTCTTCGTCAGCAGGTCGAAGTCGCCCCGGTCGCGGCGGGCCTCCAGGTTGAGCAGGTAGTCAATGCGCTGGCGGATGGTGCGCCAGTTGGTGAGCGTCCCACCCAGCCAGCGGCGGTTGACGTAGGGCATACCGCACCGCTTCGCTTCCTGGGCGATGGTGTCCTGGGCCTGCCGTTTGGTGCCGACGAAGAGAATCTCTCCACCCTCGGCGACGGTCTCGCGGATGACGTTGTAACATTCCTCGAGGGCCGCGATCGTCTGTTGCAGGTCAATGATGTGGACGCCGTTCCGCTCGGTGAAGATGTAGGGCTTCATCTTCGGATTCCAGCGTCCGGTGCGGTGCCCAAAGTGGACTCCGGTCTCTAAAAGTGCTTTCATGGAGACAACAGCCATAGGGGAAAACCTCCTTTGTCGTTTTTCCTCCGCCCCCTTCAGCCTGTGGGCGACCGGGCGGCTGTTCTCCCGGCACGGGCCCGCCAGTCCAGGGGCGTGCGTAGTGGAGTAGATTGTACCATAAAGTGGAACGGGGGCAAGTTATCGCTCCGCCATTCAGGGCTTTTCGGTCAAAAGGGTAGGCGATGGCAGTGCCATCGCCCACCCCTTTGACCGTAAGCGTAACCCTACTGCCATTAGCGCATCGTCTGGGCGGCTACGGTGTTCTACCTAACGGATTTCACATCAGGAGGTGACGATGAGCACTGACACATTGGAAGGCCGCTGGGCACTCATCCTGGGAGCCTCCAGCGGTTTCGGCGCGGCGACGGCCCGCGCACTGGCCGCCGCCGGAATGAACATCTTCGGCGTCCACCTCGACCCGCGGGCGACGCTCCCCCGCGCCAAGCAGGTCATCGCCGACATCGAGGCCACCGGTCACAAGGCGGTCTTCTTCAACACCAACGCCGCCGACAAGCGGAAGCAGCAGCGGGTGCTCGACAAGATCGAGGCCGCCCTGGCGGACGACCCCGCCGACCACATCCATTTCATGCTCCACTCGCTGGCCTTCGGGACGCTGCTCCCCTTCATCGCCGACGAGCCCGACGGGGCCGTGGACGAGGCGCAGATGGACATGACGCTCCGCGTGATGGCCCACAGCCTCGTCTACTGGGTGCAGGACTTGGTGCGGCGCGGACTGCTCACGCGCGGCAGCCGGGTCTACTCCCTGTCCAGCGCAGGCTCCATCCGCGCCGCCCCGATGTACGGCGCGGTCTCGGCGGCCAAAGCCGCCCTGGAAAGCCACACCCGCCAACTGGCCCTGGAACTGGGGCCGCGCGGCATCGCCGTCAACTGCCTGCGGCCCGGCGTCACCGACACCCCCGCGCTGCGCCTCATCCCCGGCCACGAGGTGTACATCGAAGAGGCCCTCAAGCGCAACCCCGGCGGGCGGATGACGACGCCGCAGGACGTGG
>JALWUZ010000415.1 GCA_027079895.1 Anaerolineae bacterium | reverse complement strand
GGCTCCTGCCCCCGCTGCGGCGGCTCCGGCCGCCCCGACGGCGCAGATCGAGTTGCCGGAAGGGGCGGACGTGCAGGCTCTCGTCCAGGCGGCGGCTCAGGCGGCGGCCAATGAGGTGATGGGCCGCCTGGCGCGGGTGCTGGGGGCGGCGTTGATGGAGTTGGGCGGCGCAGTCCCCCCTTCGGTGACGCCAGCGGCTCCGGCGGCACCCGCCGGCCCGACCGCGCCCGTTGAGCCGGTCGCGCCCGTCGCGCCTGCCGAGCCAGAGGCCCCGGCGCCGGAGGCCGGCCCGGTGGTCGAGGAGCCGCGGGCGAAGAAGCGTCCGCGCCCGGAGGCTCCGCGCTGGTCGGAGGACAAGGAGACGCTGGCGTTCCTCAAGGAGCAGTGGCCCGGCAAGGTCCGGGAGGTGACGTTGGGCGCCACCGCCGACGAGGGCGGCACGCGGGCCAAGACTGTGACCGTCGGCGGACAGACGACGATGCCGTTCCTCGACATCGAGGGCGACTTGGGACATAGGCCGGTCATCGCCGTCGAGATTCAGGATCGGAAGCCGGATGACTGGTCGCCGTTGCTGATGGAGGCCTGGGGGTCGGTGATGGAAAGTCCCGGCGAGTGGGCCAAAGCAGCGGAGAAGATCGGGGCCGATGTGATTATGCTGCAACTGAGCCTGACCGACGCCGAGGGGAATCCCAACACGCCGGAGAAGGCGGTCGCGGCGGTGAAGGAGGTGCTCCAGGCGACCGGGTTGCCGCTCATCGTGCTGGGGCCGGGTCAGGTAGACCTGGATAACGAGTTGCTCGTGCCGATCGCCGAGGCGACGGTCGGCGAGCGGCTGGTGCTGGGGATCTGCGAGGAGAAGAATTACCGCACCATCGTCGCCGCCGCTATGGCGCACGGCCACTTGGTGACGGCCCGCACGGCGATGGATGTCAATCTGGCGAAGCAGTTGAACATCCTCATCAGCGATATGGGACTGCCGCCGGACCGGATCATCATGGATCCGACCTGCGCCGGGGTGGGCTACGGTATGGAGTACGGCTACTCGGTGATGGAGCGGCTGCGCCTGGCCGCCCTCCAGGGGGACAGTATGACCCAAATCCCGATGATCGTCACCGTCGGTTACGAGGCGTGGCGGCAGAAGGAGAGTAAGGTCGGCGAGGGGGTCCCGGAGGCCTGGGGCGACTGGAAGGAGCGGGCCATCAACTGGGAGACGGTGACGGCGGCGACGTTGATCGAGTCGGCGGCTGACATCGTTGTCCTGCGTCACCCGGAGTCCGTCCGCCGCATTCACAGGATGATTGCGGAGTTGATGGGAGAGGCGTAAAGGAGAGTGAGATGGGACTTTCAGGGATTCAAATCTACAAACTGCTGCCGCAGACGAACTGTAAGGAGTGCGGGTTTCCCACCTGCCTGGCCTTCGCGATGAAGTTGGCGGCGAAGCAGGCCAATCTGGACAAGTGCCCGTATGTCTCCGACGAGGCGCGGGCGAAGTTGGCCGAGTCCTCCGCGCCGCCGGTGCGGTTGGTGACGATCTCCGCCGACGGGCGCGAGGTCAAGTCGGGGAACGAAATCGTGCTCTTCCGCCACGAGAAGACTTTCTACAACCCGCCGGGGATCTTCATCCGGGTCTACGATGACGAGCCGCTGGATGAGATCAAGGCGACGGTCGCCGAGGCCGCCGCGTACTCCGTCGAGTATGTGGGCATGGACATGACCATTGACGGGTTCGCGGTGCAGGCCACCGGCGACGGGGCGACTTTCGCCGAGACGGTGAAGGCGGTGTTGGAGACGGCGAAGTGGCCGACGATTCTCATCGCCGAGGACCCGGAGGTGATGGCCGCCGGGTTGGAGGCGGCCGCGGACATCCGCCCGCTCATCTGCGGGGCGACGGGGGAGACGTGGGAGGCGTTCGCCGCGCTGGCGAAGGAGCACGACGCGCCAATGACGATCCGCGCGGCGACGTTGGGCGAGTTGGCCGACCTGACGGAGAAGATCAAGGGCGCGGGCGTCGAGGAGATCGTGCTCGACCCCGGCGTGCGGGACATCAAGTCGTCGCTGACGATGAACACGCTCATCCGCCGGATGGCGTTGAAGAAGAATTTCCGCGCGTTGGGTTATCCAATCATCAACTTCCCCGATGAGTGCGCCGATGACGAGGGGATGGTGGTGGTGGCGGCGACGCAGGCGATCGCCAAGTACGGCGGTTTCGTGGTACTGGACCGGTTCAGCCCGGCGACGATCTATCCGTTGCTGGTGCTGCGGACGAACATCTTCACCGACCCGCAGAAGCCGATCCAGGTGCTGCCGGGTGTCTACGAGATCAACGAGCCGACGCCCGACTCGCCGCTGATGGTGACGACCAACTTCTCCATCACCTACTTCTCCGTGGCGAACGAGGTGGACGGCAGCGGCATCCCCGGCTGGCTGTTGGTGGCCGACGCCGAGGGGATGAGTGTGCTGACCGCCTGGGCCGCCGGCAAGTTCGACGCCGAGCGAATCGCCAAGTCGGTGAAGAGCGTGGATATGGAGTCGAAGGTCAATCACCGCAAGTTGATCATCCCCGGCCACGTGTCGGTGCTGCTGGGGGAGTTGGAGGAGGAACTGCCGGGGTGGGAGATTATGGTCGGGCCGCGCGAGGCGGTGGACCTGCCCGCCTATCTGAAGTTGTGGCAGGAGAAGAAGTGAGGTCCGTCCTTTGACGTTCACGAAGGGCGTCACCGGCAGCGGAATGGGAGTTGTGGTAGGATGAGATGGCTCCCGTCCGTTGCCGCCGGGATGGCCGCCGATGGACGCCGTGTCCGACGACCGGGCGCGGCGTGCATCGGCGGTTCGGCGGTTTTCGCCGGGGTAAGAATCTTTGTGTGAGGAGGTGTCATCATCGGCTCCGTAACTGTCAAATTCAAGCCTGCCGACAAGCAGGTGGAAGTGCCTGTGGGGACGATGTTGAGCGAGGCCGCCCGAAAGGCGGGGGTGGATGTGTTGATGCCTTGCGGCGGTCAGGGACGGTGTGGCCGCTGCGCCGTCGTGGTGGAGAGCGGGGCGGTGCGCCGCCGTTCTACTCAACGTCTGTCCCCGGACGATGTGGCGGCCGGCTACGCGCTGGCCTGTCAGACGACGGTGGAGGAGGGGGATGAGGTCGTCATCTTCGTGCCTCCGCAGGAGAAGATCGAGCGGCGGCTGAAGGAGAGTAAGCGGGCGGAGAAGGTGGCCCTGCCGTTCCCGTATGACTTGCACGACCAGCCGCTGCGCAAGTACGCGATCACGCTGGACCCGCCCTCGCTCCAGGATCAGACCGATGACTGGTCGCGGCTGAAGCGGGAGTTGGCGCGGCGGTACGATTTGCAGAACTTGCAGGCGTCGCTGCCGGTGCTGCAAAAGTTGGGGGTCGCGCTGCGGGAAGGGAACTGGACGGTGACGGTGGTGGTCGAGTTGGACGCTTTCGACCGTCCCGAAGGGCCGCCGCGCGTCATTGACGTGTTGCCCGGCGAGCATCTGGAGAGTCTGTGGGCGATCGCGATCGACATCGGCACGACCAGTAACCACGTCTGGCTGGTGGATCTCATCAGCGGCAAGGTGATGTCCCAGAAGGCGGACTACAACGGGCAGATCGCCAGGGGAGAGGATGTGATCTCCCGCATCATCTACGCTTCCAAAGGCGGGCTGGAGGAGTTGCAGCAGTTGGTGATGGAGACGCTCAACCGGCTCATCAAGCAGGCGGCGCGTGAGAAGCATATCTCCCCAGACGAGATTTACAAGGCGGTGGTGGCGGGGAACAGCACGATGATGCACTTGTTCGCCGGAATACCGCCGGAGCCAATCCGGCTGGTGCCGTTCATCACTGTCGTCAATCAGTTGCCGTCCTTCGAGGCGCGGGAGGTCGGGCTGGGAATCAATCCGCAGGGGACGATAGATTTCCTGCCGGGCATCGCCTCCTACGTGGGAGCGGACATCACGGCGGGCGTGGTCAGTTCGCAGATGTGCAACGTCGGGGACTTGTCGCTGTTCGTGGACATCGGGACCAACGGCGAGATGGTGCTGGGGGATTGCTCGTGGCTGATTTCGTGCGCCTGTTCCGCCGGGCCGGCTTTCGAGGGCGCGGGGGTGGTACACGGTATGCGGGCGACCGCCGGGGCGATCGAGGAGGTGTGGATCAACCCGGAGGATTACGAGATCGCGTACCGGGTCATCGGCGACGAGAAGCCGCGCGGTATCTGCGGTTCCGGGCTAATCTCGCTGATGGCGGAGATGTTCGTCTCCGGTGTGAGTGACAAGAGCGGCAATGTCAATCTCAACTTGCCGACGAAGCGGGTGCGGAAAGGGGAGCACGGCGCGGAGTATGTGGTCGCCTGGGCGGATGAGACCGCTATCGGGCAGGACATCGTGATTACGAAGGTGGATATTGACAATCTGATGCGGGCGAAGGCGGCCATTTACGCCGGGTTCTCGGTGCTGGCTCGCAGTGTGGGGTTGTCGCTGGCGGACGTGGGGCAGGTGCTCATCGGCGGCGCGTTCGGGCAGTATATCAACGTGAGCAACGCGATTCTCATCGGGCTGCTGCCGGATAAGCCGTTCGAGAGTTTCCACTTCCTGGGGAATACCTCCGTGCGCGGGGCGTATATGGCCCTGCTCTCGCGGGAGATGCGTCAGCGGGTGACGGAGGCCGGCCAGATGATGACCTATCTGGAGTTGTCCGCCGATAACACGTTCTTCGACGAGTTCAACGCGGCGATGTTCTTGCCGCACACCGATTTGAGTCAGTTCCCGTCGGTGGCGAAGATGTTGGAAGGGCGGGAGTAGGCAGGGGCGCGGGCCGAGATGGCCCGCGTCCCTCCTGGCTTGCGGGCGTGTTTGTGACGAGAGGTATCTGTGGTCGTTGCACCGCTGTTGGAGACGGTGGACGAGCGGGAGTTCACCGACCGAGAGAAAGAGTTGGCGTTCCTCTACCGGGTGGTGGAGCGGGCGCGTAACCGGATGGGGTCGAGTTACGCGATTATCGCCCGGAAGGGGATGGGAAAGACGGCGATTTTGGAGCGGTTCTACAACCGGCTGTTCGTCGAGCAAGAGGAGGTGGTGCCGTTTTACATCAGTTTCGCGGAGTTCGGCGGCGACGGCCGGGAGCGGCTGAGCCTGCGGCGGTTTATGCGGATTTATCTGCGGGAGTTGGTGGCGCAGT
>JALWUZ010000414.1 GCA_027079895.1 Anaerolineae bacterium | reverse complement strand
GACCTAGGCAACCACCCCTGGGCAACCGCGAGGGTTGCCCCTACCGGTCACCGCCCGGCGTAGGGGCTGGTCTTGCACCAGCCCTACCGGTCTCGCACCGGCCCTGACCGGACAATCGCCCCTGGGCAACCGCGAGGGTTGCCCCTACCGGTCACCGCCCGGCGTAGGGGCTGGTCTTGCACCAGCCCCATCGGTCGCCGTTACCCCAACACCTCCAGGTTCGCCAGGGGCACGAAGACCGGCGCGTCCTGCCCGATGTCCACCTCCGCGCCGAACACCTGACCGCCGATGTCCAGCGAACGGGCCTGCTCCGGCAACGCCACCACCTCCCCCACCGCGCCGATGTAGGGCGCACGCACCACCCGCACCAAATCGCCCACCGCCAGTGGGGAGCCGGGCTGCCGCTTCATCGGCGGGACGGCCTCGCCCGGCAGCGGAATCACCACTTCTGGCCGCGTCACCGGCGAACGGGACCGGCTCCGCCCGCTCATCACCGCCTCCCGCCCGTCGTTCGTCGCCAGCAACTGGAAAGCCGCGTCCGACATCGGTATGCTGCCAATCCCCTCGGTGGCGACGAGCGGGAAGGGCAACTCCTGCACCTGCGAGAGATACTCCGGCGGCAGCCCGCCGACCACAATCCCCCGCACGCCCAATTCCTGAGCCCGTTCCAACACCGCCCCGCGGAATCCCATCCCGCCGATCAAAATCATCCCGTGACAGGAGGGGTCTATCGAACGGGCCCGCAGCGGCTCGTCCGGGGCCCTCACCATGCACTTGAGCACTCCCAGCGACTCGTCGCTCAACACCCCGCCGACGCCCCACACCCCCTGCACCACCGCCCCGACCGTCTCGATCTCCACCGTGTAAGGCTCGGTCACGCTGATGACGGTGCCGGGGATGTAAGCCCGTACCTCGTGCAAGGTCGGATGGCCCTCGATGAGCACCCGCCCGCCGCTGATGGCCGTCACCGCCCCGTCCATCGGGGCATGCACCGCGTTGGAGAGCAGACCGCCGCGCTTGGCGATCACCTGCCCCTTTTCAACCTCCTCATCCAACTTGACCTTCAGAGCCCGCTTCATCTGGCCGACGGAGACCCCCAGCATACGGGCCACCGGCAGGACGTGGAACTCCCCCGGCAAGCGGGTACGGGCGACGATCTGCATCGGCTCCACCCGCTCGCCGACGTGTACCAAAATCTCCCCCGCCACCGGCAACGTGCGCGTCCGGCGCACTTTGGTCAGGGGCGTAATCTGGACTTCCGGTGGATAGTAGGCCATTTATCCCCCCACGTCCCACAACCACTGTTGCATCTGGGCCCGCCGCTCCTCCGGCTTGCCGGAGACGGTGAGCGGCCGTCCGCGCCCGTCAATGATCAGCCCGACCAGGCTCCCACTCACCCGCTGCTTGCCGGACTTCCCCGGTCCGCCGAGCCCCACGTCAATGTGCCGGGCGGGGCGCAACTCCAACTCCGCCTCCTGGCCCGGCGGCAACGGGAGTACCTCGATGTTCCCGTAATGCACCTCCACGTCGAAAGTGGAGCCGTCGTCGTAGGTCACGCCGACCTTGAGAATCAGGTCGCCGGGGCGGGAGCGGCCCACCGGCGCGATGACCGTCGCCAAGTTGGTCAACGCGCCGCTCTCCAACGCCTCCACCGCCGCCTGGGGGCTGAGCGAGGCGACGTTGCCCAGAGCCGCCGCCATCCCGTACACGTCCAGCACCAGCGTGCAGACCCCAATCGGCTCCACGGCGTCAATCACCGTCAGCGCGGCCTGACCGGGGCGCGGGGCGCGGGCCAGAGTGTCCCCACTGATGAGGATTTTATCGCACAAAGGCAGCAAGCGGGGGTACAACTGGGCCTCACCGGGCCGCCAGCCGGGGCGGGCGGTCGCCATTGCCGTCCGAATCGCCTCCCGCGCCAACGCCTGCTCCACCCGCACCTCCCGCCCCTCCTGGGGCACGCTCGCCGGGTGCATCTCTTTGTTGATGAGCATCCCCAGCAGTGCGTCGCCGCTCATCTCATCGGGCAGCCAGCGCAGCAGCCGCTCCGGGCCGCGCTCTTCCGCAAATCGCGCCCCGCCAAAGGCGACTCCCAAATCCCCCCGGATGGTGAGGTACAATCGGTCGTCGAACACGGCGGCGATGGTGGTGTTGGCCCCGCCCAGGTCAATCCCCAGAATCCCCTTGGATTGGTCGCCCAGGTGCCACAGGTAGCGCAGCAGCCGCCCGAACGCGCTGGCCGTCGGCGTCAGGGGAATCGCGCTCCACTCGGCGAGCGACTCGTAGCCCGGCAGAAGCCCCATCTTCTCCTGGATGTAGAGGTTGTACAGTTCCTCCCGCGCGGCGTGCAGGTTTTCGTCCGTCAGGGTAGGCCGGACGTTGTCCACAGTGCGAATCTCCCGCACCCACTTCCCGGCCAGGCGGGTGATGTACTTGTGGAGACGGGAGTTACCGGCGTACAGCAGCAGCGGACGGGAGTCGGGGTCCATCAGTGCGCCGGCCAGGGCGACCGTCTCCACCAGTTCCAGCACCGGCCCGACCGCGCCCCCCTCGATGCCCCCGGCGATGCAGACCACATCCGGCGCGGCGTCGTAGACCAGCCGCACCCGCTCCGCGTCGCTCAGATGGCGGCGACGCCCCCCGGCGACCTGTCCGTCGCACGCCAGGACGCCCTTCACCAGCGAGTAGGTGCCGGCGGCGGCCCGCTCCATACTGGCGACGCTCAAGTCGCGCACCAAGCCGCCGAGCACCACTTCCAGCGAGGGACTCGCGCTGGCGGTGGCGGCGAACACGTCCACGCCGCGCCGACCGGGCTCCTCCGGCGAGATGAGTTCCCGGCTGG
Organism: Anaerolineae bacterium; assembly: GCA_027079895.1. Classification (GTDB taxonomy): domain Bacteria; phylum Chloroflexota; class Anaerolineae; order B4-G1; family B4-G1; genus JALWUZ01. Next base: position 2,339 of record JALWUZ010000414.1, on the reverse strand, counting down.
AATCGAGGAACTTCCGCCCCGTCACGGCGGCGATCTGTTCGGCGGCGTGCCGGATGCCCTCCGCCACGTCCATCCAGGGGTACTCCGTCGTCGTGAGCGTCTCCCCCTGGGCGACGAAACGATACCGCCCGGCGACCTTCTCCAACAACACCGCCTTCGTCGTCACCGTGCCGCAGTCGGCCAACAGAATCGAACCGATTTCCTCTGTCACTGTCACCACCTTGTGCTATCGGTGCTATCGGCAGTCCCTCTCCCGCCGTCGGCTCACAGCAGCCGGTCGGCCAGGCGGATGATGGCCTCGACGATGTACTCCACCCGCCCAATCAGGATAGAGAGCGAGGCGGTCAACGCTCCGGCGAAGGCGACCCCCAGCGCGACCGTCAGGAAGACCCGCCCGACCGCTGCGAACGCGGCGACGACCCGCCCCCAGACCCCCAGCGTTCCGCGCCGCTGACGGTCGGCGAAGTTGAACATCAACAGCGTGCTGATGGTGCCCAGCAAGACCAGCAACCCGTCGAGAATCCCCAGGCGGAAGGAGGCCAGCGACTTGAGGCTGACATCCTGACCGGCGGCCCGAATCTGCGGCGAGATCGTCCCCAGCAACGCGCCGCTCATCGCCACCGCCGCCCCCACGCCGACCAGGTAGGCTACGGAGAAGTTGCCGATGTACGCCTGGCGCGGGAAGCCTTTGAAGAGCAACAGGAGGCCGAGCACCAACGGCACGATCACCGCCAGCGGGTTGACCACCAGTTGGGCGAACACCATTTTGAACAGCACTTCCCGCAGGACGATGCCGAAGGAGTACCCAATCAGCGTGCCGATGAAGAGATGCAGCGCGAAGCGGTAGAAGGTGTTATCGCCCAGGAGGTAACTGAGCACCATCACCGTCAGGGCCGCTCCGACCAGCGAGCCGACCACGTCGAGGGTTTCAGATGTCACCGTCTCCTCCTCCTGTCACGATTGAGCACCCTTCTTCTTCCTCTTGAACAGGCCGCCGGGGGCGTGGAGCAACGCGCCGACGACGAGCAACACCACAATCGCCAGATGGCCCACCGCCAGCCCGTTGAGCCGTCCCATCGCCCGCCCCGGCACGCCGCGCAGATGCTCGTAGGCGGCGGCCCCGCCCACGCCGGCCACGACCCCGGTCAATTGCCCGGCGTTCCGGTCGAGGTAGGGGCTGGCGGCCGGCTCCAACGCCGCGCTGACTCCGGCGACGACAGTCACGTCATCGCCGTAGCGGGCCCGCACCTGCTCGACCCACTGCCGCAACGGGGCCGGGCGGGCGGTCAGGATGATGATCATCCGGGGCGACTCCGGCAGCATACCCAGCAGTTGCGAGACCCCGGCGGCCTCTCCGGGGCGGTATCCGACCGCGGAGTAGAGCGTGCCGGTGTACTGCCGCCCGGCTGCGACGGAGTCCAGCACCAGGGCCGCCTGGGTCAGCCCCTCCGGGCGCGTGCTGGCGACGGAGAGGGCAACCTGGCGGTCGAGGAGGTGGCGCATGAGCGGGACGGCGATCAAATCCAACTCGTCCGCCTCCTCCGGGCCGTACTCCCAGGCGACCAGTACGGCGTCGTCCGCGCCCAGGCTCTGGACGGCGGCGAAGAGGTGCAGCACCGACGCGGGGCTGAGCGGCGCGGTGACGTCCGGGACGGCGGGGAGCAGGTAGGGCGCGACGGCCACCCCCACGACGGCGAGCAGCAACACCAGCGCGACGAGGCCGCGCGTCAGCCGGTCGCCGAGGCGGGGACGGGCGGCCTGAACCGCCACCGACGGGGCCTCCGCCTCCCGCTCCAACAGGTCGTGGAACAGACTGGCGCGGGCGAGCAATTCCTCATCCGGCACCGCCGGACGGGGCCGCTTGTGGACGATGGGCTTCTCGAACAGGGGGGAGGGCGCGAGGAGTCCACGCAGCCCTTCCAGGAGACCCTCCGCCTCTCGCGGCTCCTCGACGGCGGCGGGGGCTTCCTCCTCCGGGCGGGGACGCATCGCCTCCAACCAGGCCGGGATGTCCGCCCGCACCAGTCCCTCCGCCTCCGCTATGGCGAAGTCCGGCTCGGCGGACGGCGCGGCCGGCTGGGAGACGATGTCGCTCAACACATCCAGCGTCTCGGCGGAGACCCCCTCCGGGAGCAGGCCCAGCAACTTGGTGTAGAGCGGGTCGCCGGAAGCGGTCATGGCGCGAACATACTCGGGCTTGGGCCGCAACTCGATTTCCGTGAACCCGGCGTCCCGGAGCATCGCCCGGATGTCGTCGACGAGCGAAGCGCCCGCGATGCAGCCCACCCATTGCTCGGCCGTTTTTCTCGCCTGCTCGGGAAGATCGCGCAGCAGCGCGA
>JALWUZ010000413.1 GCA_027079895.1 Anaerolineae bacterium | reverse complement strand
GTCCCAGGGCTGCAACTCGGCGGGGGCGTTGTGCCGCAGACGCTCGCCGGCGATGGCGGCTTCTCCCTCCGGGCTCAAGAGCGTGACGTGGTAGGGACGTTGGCTGTAGTCCAGCACCGCGTGGAAGAGGGCGACGGTGGGGCTGTCGAGGACGATGTCGTTATCGGGGTGCCGCCCGATGTTGAGCACTCCCTTGTCGGGGTCGAGGGTGTGAAACTCGATCTCCCCGTTGGGGCCGATGACCTCTAACTGGTCTGACATAATCGTGAGTCACCACCTCTCCCGCCACAAACATAGTTGGAACTTGGTGCCGCTTCCGCCCACCCATCGCTACTTCAATCTCTCGACCCCGGCGATTGAACCCGTGCCAGGTTCGTCGTCGTCCGTACTGACCAAGATAGCGTTGGTGGTCTCAATTATCTCTCATAGTGACTCGAGTCTGTACAAAGCGGCCCTTCACCCCATCGCCCAGACGCTCCGCCTAAAGCCCACCGGAAGCCCCAAGCGGCTGCCCCCTAAACAGGTACTACACCCTCCACATCAACCACTCAACACGTCCTGCCCAACGACGAGCGTCAGCCGCACGCGGAGCTAGCGGAGCGCGTCGGCCGGATGCAGTGTTGGGCGGCTTCCCTTTATTCAGAAATTACTATTTCAGCTTGGGCTTGAGCTTTTGGACTTCGCCTTCAAAATAGAATGCTCTCCGATGTTGGAGAATATACCGCCACATAGCTTCATCAATGTCAGCTTTCTCTTCCAGCTCATAGAACCGAGTATCCAAATCATCAAAGTTGGGTTGGTAGGTATCAAGTTGTTCATGTCTTGTGGCCCTATCCAGACTTGGATTACCTCCCATTCGAGCAGCCGATTCCCGGATAATCTCCACTGCTTCGTCAACTCCGATTTCTCTGAAACCAGCAAGCGCATCTTTCCATACAATACCAGTGGAATTAAAATAAAACTGATCGTGTCCCCCATTATTTACTTCAGCAATGTACCACATCACGGCGAATATATATCGTTGCTCTCGTGAAAACGGGGCAAGACTCTCGTTATACTTTTGCTCTCCTTCGTAGATATTAGCAGTCCACCATACAGGGTCAATAATCGCGTATAGGTCACCTTGATTGATAATCTCGTCATCAATTCTTACGTATTCGCTTACTTTTTCCATTGATTCATTACTTACGCTGACAGGAGCAGAGTTTGGTGAACAAGCAGCAAGCACAACGAAGCGTAAAGTCTGGAGGAATGGGTATTCTCATTGCAGGGAAACCTCCTAGTATAATAAGATTTGTGGGTTGGGGCAGTTCGCGATACACTCAGGGTGGGCCACGACACCGACCACAAAGGGGCCATAGCCCCGTGGTCATCGCTGCAAGGAGTCAGGGTAGCCTCGTGA
>JALWUZ010000412.1 GCA_027079895.1 Anaerolineae bacterium | reverse complement strand
GAGGCTGATGTTCGTGCCGATGTTGAAGCCGCTGGTCACGTCGTCCATCGTGACCGGCGAGACGCCGGTGATGAACATCCGGGCCAGCCCGCCCATTATGCCGGTGGTGGCCCCCTTGAGGATGTTGAAGAAGAAGCGGAAGAAGCCCCCGCCGTGAGTCAAATCGTGATACGCCTCCCGGCCGGCGGCGGTCAGGAGCGTATTGGCGAAGTTGTCGTACTCGTCTATCAGCAAGTAGACCTTGAGGTCGTGGGCCGCGGCGGACTCGAAGAGCAGTTGCAGGCACCGCTCGGTGTTGGGCGCGGATCCGATGCGCTCCCGCTCCTCGGCGGTGAAGAACCGCTCGTAACGGCGCAGAAAATTATCCAGCACCGCCCGCGTGTAGCCCTCGAAGGACTGCCGCACCTCCGCGGCGTCCGGGTTGACCAGCGAGAAGTTGAAACTGAGCACCAGGTAGGAGTTGTGCTCGGCGGTGGGGTGCCGCCCGATGTAAGTGTCGCCGAAGAGGAAGGCGAAATCGTCCGCCTGGTTGACATCGTAGTAACACTCCAGGACGGAGAGCCAGAGCGTCTTGCCGAAGCGTCGCGGGCGGATGAAGAAGAGGTAGAACGGGGCCGCCTCGATCAGGGGGATGTAGGCGGTCTTGTCCACGTAGTACATATCGCCCCGCCGTATGCGCCGGTAGTCGGCGACGCCGTAGGGGATGCGCTTGGGAGTTGATCTACCGCCCATAAACGACCTTGTGTGTTATTGACTTGCCTGTCTCCGCAAGAACACCATCACGCATCAATCAAATATGCTGTCATTGATTTCACTTCTTCCGGCATATAGGAGAGACATCTGTTCCATCAAAGCACGTGCTGCTAACAAATGCTTGAGAAAGTTCTCACAATCTCTTCTCGCAATTTCAGATAGGGTTGGCTTTCTCTTCTTGCCATCTATGTACGCCAGTTGCAATTTTCTGAGATTTTTGTTCGCTATCAACGCCGCCTCGTTCATTCTGAGCAGATGGTAAACCAGGTTAGTGTCACTGATTTCAGGCAGGATGTTGCTTTCTTTAATGGCGTTCCAAGCCCCCCTGGTGAATCTGAGCGGAAACAATTCACTTAGATCACTGCCTCTGTTCAATGCCTGTATGTAACTCCTAGCGCGGGACCGGTTGACATCTAGTTCGGCTCTCAGCAGTCCAAGCGTTTGCCTAATCTGACTTGCTCTCCTTGCTCTTTCTTCCCGTTTTCTCCTCCGTTCAGATGGAATGTCCAGGGCGTAGTAAACGATAACAGCAATGAGCGCATCTGCTAGCAAGTTTGACCAGAAATTCATCCAAAACTCGTCCATTGCCAAACTACTCCCAAGATTAGTTCCGGCTATGCGTCGCAAGGATTATAGGAGAGAAATCCAGGAGTGTCAAACAAGATTTTAAGGTGCCTCAATGTGTCACGAAGTGCCTGGGCTCGCCAACTGAAACCTCAAGAACACCCCCTTGCCCGTGCAGTTACCCTAAAAAACAGATCACCGCCTGAGGTGCGCAGTACCAGGCGGTGATCTGCGGCCCGCAGCCCGCTCGCCTACCCCTTCACGCTCCCCAGCGTCAGCCCGGAGATGAGCCACTTGGACGAGTAGAGGAACAGGGCGACGACCGGCACCATCACCAGGATGGAGGAGGCCGAGAAGAGCCCCCACTGGGTCTGGAACTGGCTCTGGAAATCGCGCACCCCCAGTACCCACGTCCACAGCGGACGCTCGCTGGCGATCATCACGCGGGCCAGGAGGTAGTCGCTCCAGGCAGCCATGAAGTTGAACAGGAACACGATCGCCAGCGCGGGCGTCGAGAGCGGCAACACGATGCGCCAGAAGGCCGACAGGCGCGAAACGCCGTCAATCAGCGCGGCCTCCTCCAACTCGCGGGGGATGGTGTCGTAGTACCCCTTGAGAATCCAGATACTGAACGGCACCGAAGTCACCGAGTAGGCGATGACCAGGCCGCGATAAGTCTGGGTCAGCCCCAGTTTCGAGGCCAGGATGTAGATCGGCACCATCATCATCGGCGCGGGGAGCATCTGCGTCGAGAGCAGGAAGACCAGCCCCGGCGACCGTCCGGGGAACCGCCAGCGGGAGAAGGCGTAGGCCGAGGTCGCCGCCAGCACCACCCCGATGACGGCGGTCGCCGAGGTGATGGCGATACTGTTCCACACCCAGACGGGGAACTCCTTCTCGAAGAGGACGACCCGGTACGCCTCCAACGTGGCGTCGGGGGGGATGAGGGCCAGCGAGGTCGAAAGCAGCCGGTCGCCGGGCCGCAGCGAGACGCTCACCACCCGCAGCACCGGGTAGATGGCGATGATGGAGGAGATGATCAAAGCCAGGTGAATCAGGATGCGCTTGAAAGGGCTATCCTGCCGCCCGGACTTGAAGAACCGCTCCCACGCGCTCCTCTGTTTGGCAGACGGGACGTTGCTCATTCGGTCGCTCCTTTCAGGCCGCCGGTGACGCGGATGTAGACGATGGAGAAGGCCAGCAGGATGGCGAAAATCACAAAAGCGAAGGCGGCGGCGTCGCCCAGGTTGAAGTATTGGAAGGCGGAGCGGAAGAGGGCCGTCACCAACGTGTCGCTGGTCTCCAACTCGTTTTGATTGATGAAGAAGGGCACGTTGAAGTTGGTGAACGTCCAGACCGTCCCCAGAATCACCGCCGGGGTCAGCACCGGACGCAACAGCGGCAAAGTGACGTGGCGGAACTGCTGCCAGGCGGATGCCCCGTCAATCTCGGCGGCCTCGTAATACTCCCCGGCGATACTTTGCAGCCCGCCCAGGATGATGACCATCATAAACGGAATCCCCAGCCAGATGTTGGTGATGCACATCGCCACGAAATTCCAGGTCGGGTTGGACATCCACTGAATCGGCTCCAGCCCCACCCGTTGCAGCATGATGTTGACGAAGCCGTACTCGTAATGGAACTCTCCCCGCCAGGCCAGGCAGGCGATCGGCTGGGGAATGGCCCAGGGGAAGATCAACAGCGTGCGGTACAGCCCCCGCAGCCTCATCTTGCGGTTGAGCAGCAACGCCAACGCCATCCCCCCGCTGACGTGGAAGACGACGTTGATCACCGTCCACAAGATGGTGCGCAGGAACACCGGAAAGAACATCACCTGCTTCAGCACCGGCTTGGTGAACACCTCGACGTAGTTCTTGAGGCCGATGAAATCCGGCGACTTGAAGTGCCGGGGGTTCAAGTTGGTGAAGGAGACGTTCAACTCCCACAGCAGGGGGTAGACGACCAGCAGCAACAGCCCCACCAGGGCGGGCATCAGCAGCATGTAGGGCAGGCGCAGCCGCCAGCCGAAGATGACGGTCGCCGAAGGGGAGATGAACAGTCCGATGAGGAAGAGCACCGCCGCTACCGGCCAGTAGGGAGCCAGCGGGGAAGGCTCCTGGCCGGGGCTGACCATCGCCACGACGAGCACCACCGCCGCCACGACCGCCAACCCCGCCAGCAGGCTGCGGACGCGGTCTCCCAACGGCTTGAGCAGCTGGTCAACCGCCTGACTGAACACCCCCAGCGGCGACCAGAGGAAATAAGCCAGAACCTCCAAGAGGACGGTACCGGCGATGATGAAAAGTACCGTGCTGCCGACCTCCCGGAGGCTGTTCCAGATGACATCCGGGGTCAGGAATTTCATGCTACCTCCAACGGGGGCAGACCTGACAGGTCTCACGACCTGTCAGGTCTGATTGACTTGAGGGACTCAGTCGAGGTTGGCGATGCAAGTCTCGGCGGCCTCCTGCATAGCGGCGGCGGCGTCCTCCGGGCTCTTGTCGCCCGCCAGGACGGCCTGCATCTCCGGCTTCATCGCGTCCCAGTTGCAGCGCATCTCGCTGACGGTGGGCATCGGCGTGCCGACGACCATCTGGTCGGCGGAGCCCTTGAGGATCGGGTCGTTGGCGATGAGCGGGTCGTCCAGGGCTGCCTTCAGCGCGGGGAGACGGTTGAGTTTGGCGATCATCAACGCCTGATTGTTGGCGCTGGTGACGAAGTTGACGAAATCAACGACTGCTTCCAACTTCGCCCCTTCCAGGCTGATGGGGAGCATCAGGTATACGCCGCTGGTGTAGGGGTGCGGCCACTCGTGCCCCACCACCTGCGGGATCCGCGCCACGCCCAGTTTGTCGCCCAGCGCGTCCTTGTAGCCGCCCAGCGACCAGTCGCCGTTGATGATCATCGCGGCCTTCCCCTCCTTGAAGAGGGTGTCGGCGGCGTCGTAGTCGCACTCGGCGGGCACGATGGGAGTGGTGTACTTGATGTCGTACAGGAACTGGAGGGCGTCAATCATCGGCTGAGTGTTGAGCGTCGGCGTCTTGCCGTCCTCGGCGAAGACCGCGCCCCCGAAGCCGCCCAGCCAGGGCACCAGCCAGAAGGGCTCGGTCTGATTGTAGACCAGGCCGTACTGGTCGCCGGTGGTCAAATCCTGCCCCATCTGGACGAGTTCGTCGGTGTCCATCGGCGGCGTCTCGATGAGGTCCTTGTTGTACAGGAGCATCAGGTGATTGCCGTTGGAGATGGGCACGCCCCACGTCTGGCCGTTCAACTGCGCGGCGGCCAGCGCGGCGTCCACGTACTGGCTCAGGTCGAACAGGTCATCCACCGGCATAATCAGCCCGGCGTCGGTGAAGGGGCCGGCGTGGTCGTTGACCGTCCACAGCAGGTCGGGCATGCTCCCGGCCAGCCCGGCGGTGAGGAAGTCCTCACGGAGCGTCTCCACGTCCTTGTTGACGATCTCGAAGGTGACGTTGGGATGAATCGCGGTGTAGGCGTCGGCCAGGGACTGGACGTACTGCAAGCCGCCGTCCGCCTCACCCTCTTTGGTCCACAGGACGATCTCCACCGGCTCCGGCGTGGCCTCGACCGGCACCTCTACCTCCACCTGACGGGTCACTTCGACCGGAACTTCCTCTCTCTCGGTGACGACCTGCGTGACCACCACCGTCTCCGGGGTGGGCTTGGCGCAGGCCGCCAGAATCATGGCGAGCACGGAAAGGGCTGCCAACAGGGTAAACACGTTCTTTTTCATTTTGAGTCTCCTCCTGTGATTTGATGGTTTGGATACGACTGGTAACAGTTGCCCGCTTCACTCTTTTGCACTCTTTCCCCCGACATCACCTCCTATCACTCTTACTGATGGTCACAGGGCCGCTCGCTGATGGCCCCGATGAAATCCGCCGTGCGGGCCACGATCTCCTCCACCGGAGCGTCGTCGGCGATGACCGCCTCGAACATGGCCTGCAACTGGCGGGAGATTTTGACGTACTCCGGGACGGCCGGCCGGGCCCGTCCGGCGGCGATCATCCGCGCGGCGCGGGTCAACAGGGGGTCGCTCTCTGGGTCGAGGAGCGACTCGAAAGAGGTGCGGGGCAGGTTCTGGAGCATGGCGCGGTAGAGGTCGCCGACCACCTCCGGCGCGACGGCGGCCTGCAACACCTCCATCACCAGCCGGGGACGGCGGCACTGGCGCAGCACTACGTAACTGATTCCCCCCACCGTCGAGACAGCCCGTCCGCCGGGCAGCGCGGGCGGCGCGACACACCCCACCTGGGCGTGGAACTCCTCCCGGCCCCACCCGCCGGCATCCCGAATGACATCGCTTTCGTAACTGCCGCCCAACGCCATCGCCGCCTTCCCCTCGGCGAGGAGCCGGGGCGCGGCGTCCCAGCGGTACGTGACCACTTCCGGCGGGGCGGCCCGGTGTTCGGTGACCAAGTCCCGCAGGAAGGCCATCGCCCGGCGCGTCTCCGGCCCGTCGAGCACCACCGCGCCGGTCTCCGGGTGGAAAATGCGCCCTCCCAACGACCAGATGAGGGGCATCAGGTTGTAGACTGTCGCCTCCCCTCCCGCCGGGCCGCCGGGGAAGGCCAGGGGATGGCTGTGGCCGTACCGCTCCCGCACCGCCGGTTGGGAGAAGTGGTCACAGGCGGCCAGCAGCGACTCCCAATCCTGCGGCGGCGACATCCCCTCCCGCGCGAACCACTCCTTGCGATACCACAACAGCGAGGCGTCCGCCTTGACCGGCAGGCCGTACAGCCGCCCGTCCAGCGAATTGGCCGCGACGAAGACCGAATACAGATCCTCCCGAAAGGCGGTGTGATTCCAGCGGGAATCCAGTTCCTCCAGGGGGTAGAGGAAGCCGGAACTGGCCAGCCCGGCGACCCATACGACATCCACCATCGCCACGTCGGGGGCGGTGCCGTTGCCGACGGCAGTAGTGAGCAGGTTGTAGAACCGGCGGTGGCTGACCACCTCCATCTGGAAGGAGATCGGCTGCTCCGGGTGCTCCTCGTTCCAGGCCTGAGAGACCCGCTCCAGCACCGGCGACCAGTAGGGGTCCGAACTCATCATCTTGAGCGGCTCCCCGGTCACGGCGGAGTCCGCCCCGTCCCCGCTGACGAAAGTCCCCAGCCCCGGACGGCGAATCAGCACCCCCTCGTGGGCCAACTCGCTGAGGGCCTGGCGCACGGGGGAACGGCTGATGTCGTAGGCGCGGCACAGTTCCTGTTCGGTGGGGATGCGGTCGCCGGGGCGCCACACCCCGCTTTCGATCTGCTCCCGAATCAGGAGTTTGAGTTGGTGGTAGATTGGGACGGGGGAATCGCGGTCAATGCTCGTCATCACGGCCTCGCGGCACTTTGGCATAACGTAATAACATTATACCAGATTTCGCCGGCCTGACAAGGGCGACGCCGTTCCGGCCTGCCCCCCTCGCTGACTTGTCGAAGTGGTAGGCGATGGCAGTGCCATCGCCTACCCCTCCCACCTCGCTGACTTGTTATCACATCAGAAAGTGGTACAATAGTGCCCCGGAGGACAGAGAGATGGGGAAACTGCCGCGCCATCGCCCGCACCGGGAATACCCCGACGCCCGGCGGATCATCGTGGAGTGCGAACTGGAACGGTGTGTGTACTGCGGCGCACCGCTGGTCTTCAGCAAGACCTGGCACATGCGCAAGACCGTCCAGACGCTGAACGGGACCGTCTTCGTCGCCGGGCGCAGTAAGCAGTGCAACAACCCCGACTGCTACCACTTCGGCAAGCACTACCACGCCGGCGGGATTCTGCGCATCAGCCTGCCCTACTGCACCTACGGCCTGGACGTGATGGCCTTCATCGGCTGGCAGCACGAGCACGAGCACAAACCGTTCGTCGAGATTCGGCGGCAGTTGAACGAGTACGGGGTCGAGGTGAGCGAGCGGCACGTCGGACGGCTCTACCGGCAGTTCGTCGCCTTGCTCTCCGGCCTGGACGAGCGGCGCGAGCGGCAGTTGCAGGAGTCCGCCGCCCAGCACGACGGGGTAATCTGGGGGCTGAACGGCCTGCAACCACCGGAGTACGAGGGGACGCTGTACGTCCTGTACGAGGTGTGGAGCGGCACTCCGGTGAGCGCGGTGCAGATGCTCCACCCGACGGCGGAAACACTGGCGGACTGGCTGCGCCGCTTCCGGGAGTTGCCGTTCGCGGTGCTGGCCACTTTATCGGATGGGGAAGAGGCGGTTGTCGAGGCGTTGCAACTCTGCTGGCCGGAGGTGCAGGTGTTCACCCCGGCCCCGCCCGGCTCCGACGCGCCGCCCTGACCCCCTCGACGCAACACAAGGAGGACGCGATGTATATCGGACATTTCGAGGTGGATACCCTGACTATCATCGGCCTGATTATCACCACCGCCTACCTGGGCAGTAAGTTCGTGCAGCGATTCGGCATCCCCCAGGTGGTGGGGTTCATCCTGGTAGGCGTCCTCCTGGGGTCATCGTTCCTTAACATCGTCCCGCTCTCGCTGGTACACGAACTGGGTTTCATCAGCGAGATCGCCCTGGGGCTAATCGGCTTCGACATGGGCTCCCACCTGCACTTCGGCGAACTGCGCCGCTTGGGGAGAAGTATCATCTTCATCCTGATTGGCGAGGCCTTCGGCGCGTTGATTCTGGTGACGGGCGGAGTCTACCTGCTGACCGGCTCGCTCTACACCGCGTTGGTCTTCGGCGCTCTCTCGGCGGCCACCGCCCCCGCCGCGACGGTGGACGTGCTGGCCGAGTACGGGGCTCACGGCCCGCTGACGACTACGCTACTGGCGGTCGTCGGCCTGGACGACGCCCTCGCCCTGCTGCTCTTCAGTTTCGCCGTCTCCATCGCCGAGTCCATACTCGCCCACACCGGCGGGCTGACTTTGGCCGAGATGCTGGAACTGCCCCTCGTGGAAATCGGCGGGGCGTTGCTCCTGGGGATTCTGGTCGGGGCCCCGTTCCAGTGGTTTCTGAATCAGTTGAAGGGACGGCACGCCGTCTGTGCCTTCATCGTCGGCACGGTGATCTTCCTGGCCGGCCTGGCGAACTCCTTCCACGTCTCCCTGATTCTGGCGGCGATGACGATGGGGGTCGTGGTGGCGAATCTGAAGAGCGATAACAGCCAGTACGCCCACTGCACCATCGAGCGCGTAGGCCCGATGGCCTACATCCTCTTTTTCGCCCTGGTGGGAGCCCGGCTGCAGATCTCCATCCTGCCGCAGATGGGGCTCCTGGGCCTGGCTTACATTTTCCTGCGGAGCAGCGGCAAGTTCGGCGGGGCGTGGCTGGGCGGCTGGGTCGGCAAGGCGCTCCCCCAGGTGCGCAACTACCTGGGCTTCGGCCTCCTCTCCCAGGCCGGAGTAGCGATCGGCCTGGCCCTCTCCGTCGCCAATCGGTTCGACGGCTACGGGCTGGCGGGGGCCAAACTGGGACACACCGTCATCAACGTCATCACCGCCACCACGTTCGTGGTGCAGATCATCGGGCCGATTATGGTCAAGTTCGCCATCACCCGCGCCGGCGAGGTCGGCAAGCGGGAACTGGCTGAGTCGCCGCTCCCCGCCGAGACGTGCGAGGGGCCGGAGTCCTCCTGTCCCCCCACAGCCTGAGTGAACGCCGGTTGCGACCCACAAATCAAATCATAAGGAGACTGAGATGTCCGAGATTATGTTCCAACCCCTGCAACTGGGCAGTCTGACGCTGCCCAACCGGGTGGTGATGACCACCGTCAAACTGGGCTACGGGACGAAGGAGGGCGATGTGACCGACCGGCACATTGCCTTCTACGTGCGCCGGGCCGAGGGTGGGGTGGGGCTCATCACCACCGAGCCGATGTACGTCCAGCGCAACGGGCGCGAGATTCCGCCCCAACTGGGCATTTACGACGACCGGCTGGTGGACGGCCTGCGCCGCCTGACCGACGCCGTCCACGCCGCCGGCGGGCTCATCATGGCCCACATCAATCACGCCGGGCGGGCCGCCAACCCCAAACTCGTCCCGGAGGGGGAGCGGGTCTCCGCCTCCGACGTGTTCTGTCCGGCGACCAAGATCACTCCGCGCCCGCTGAGCAAGGAGGAGATTCGAGAGGTCGTCGCCGCCTACGGGGCCGCCGCCCGCCGGGCCAAAGAGGCCGGTTTCGACGCTCTCGAAATCCCCTTCAGCCACGGCTACCTCATCCACCAGTTCCTCTCCCCCCACTCCAACCGCCGGGACGATGAGTACGGCGGCTCCCTGGAAAACCGCTTCCGCTTCGGGCGGGAGGTGTTGGAGGCGGTGCGGGCTGTGGTGGGGGACGACTTCCCGCTCGTCGTGCGGATGAACGCCCAGGATTACGTCGAGGGCGGCCTGACGCTCGACGACGCCCTGGAGATCGCCCCCCTGCTGGAACAGGCCGGGGTGAACGGGCTCAGCGTCACCTCCGGCACGATGTGCGAATCGGTCCCGTTCTGTCTCTACCCCACCGGCACGCCGAAGGCCAATCTGCTGCCGATGGCGGCCCGGATTCGGGAGCGGGTCTCCCTGCCGGTGATCGTCGCCGGGCGGATTCGGACGCCGCAACTGGCCCGCGAGGCTCTCGCCGCCGGGCAGAGCGACCTGATCGGCCTGGGGCGGCCCTTCCTGGCGGACCCCGATTGGGTGCGCAAGACGGCGGCCGGGGAGGAGGAGTACATCCTGCTCTGCGGCGCGTGTCACCAGGGCTGCCTGGCGGAACTGCGTCAGGGGCACGGCACGTCCTGTATGTTCAACCCCCTCACCGGGCGGGAGTGGAAGGTCACGCTCACGCCGACGGACAGTCCCAAGCGAGTGATGGTGGTCGGCGGCGGGCCCGGCGGCCTGGAAGCGGCCTACATCGCCGCGCAGCGCGGCCACCACGTCGTCCTCTACGAGCAGGAGGAGCGGCTGGGCGGCCAGTTCAACCTGGCCGCGATGGCCCCGCACAAGGAAGAGTTGCTCGACATGATTCACTACCTGGAGCGGGTGACGCAGCGGGCCGGGGTGGAGATTCATCTGAACAGCCCCGTCACGCCGGAGATGGTCGAGTCCGCGGACGCCGACGTGGTGGTGCTGGCGACCGGCGGCATACCCCTGACCATCCCCTTCCCCGGCTTGGAGGAGACCCGCTGGCTGCTGGCGACCGACCTGCTCGACGAGCGGAGCGAGGCCCAGGTGGAGACGGAGACCGCTTTCGTCATCGGCGGCGGCCTGGTGGGGCTGGAGACCGCCGACTACCTGGCCAGTCAGGGCAAGAAGGTGACGGTCGTCGAGATGCTGGACGACGTGGGCGGCGACATGGATGTCCTGGCGAAGGCGGTGTTGATGAAGCGGCTCAAGCAGGAGGGGGTGGAGATTCACACCGGCACGAAGGTGCTGCGCCTGACTGCGGACACCGTCACCGCCCAGCGGGGGGACGAGGAGGTCACGTTCCCCATCGAGACGGTCGTCATGGCGGTCGGCGTGCGCCCCAACCGCGCCCTCCCCGACGCCCTGGCGGAGAGCGAGAAGGACATCCGGGTCATCGGCGACGCCGTCCGTCCGCGCAAGGCGTTGGAGGCCATCCAGGAAGGCTTCCAGGTCGGCCTGGAGATCTAACGTTCGCAACAAGGAGGAGGTGAGGAGATGCCCAAGAAGCGTTCGATGGTCAACTACAGCCAATGCCAGCCTGACCACTGCGAGAACGGCATTTGTCTGGCGGCCCTGGCCTGTCCCAACAAGGTGATGACCCAGGAGGCCCCCTACGAAATGCCGGACGTCCACCCGACGATGTGCGTCGGGTGCGGGCTGTGCGCTCAGGCCTGCCCGCTCAAGGCCGTGCGCGTGATGTAACCCCCGCGAAGTTCCGCGGACGGCCATCCGCGGCGGCCTCCGCAGGGCGACACAAAACACGAGGAGCGCACCTCGTCGGTGCGCTCCTCGCTTTTCTCGAACGCGGCCTGTCACTCGCTCTTGATCTCCGTCCAGGCCCGGTCGTACAACGCCTGCGCCTCGCCCAGCGGCTCCGACCAGGTCAGCCGCTTCCAGGTCTCCGCCGAAGGGTAGATGCCCGGATGTTCCAGGATCTCCTGGTCAATGTACTCCTCGGCGGCCTGGTTGGGACTGGCGTACCAGACGTAGTTGGTGTTCTTCCCCGCCACGTCCGCCCGCATGAGGTAGTTGATCCACAACTCGGCGGCCTTCTTCCGAGCCGGGCTGTCGTCCACGCTCTTGGGGATGCACAGGTTGTCCGCCCAGATGATCGCCCCCTCCTTCGGGATGACGTAGTCAATGGACTCGTCCTCGACCTGCTTCATGAAGATGTCGCCGCTCCAGCCGTGCGCCAGGTGAATCTCCTCCGAAGAGAGCAGGTCCTCGAACTGCTCGCTATCGAAGGTGTGGACGTAGGGCTTGATGGCGATGATGACGTTCTTCGCCTCCTCGATGTGGGCCGGGTCGCGGTCGTTCGGCGAGTAGCCCAGGTAGATGAGCGCGGCCCCGATGACCTCGGTCGGGTCGTTCAGCAGGCTGTAGTAGCCGGCGTACTGCGAGGCCACGTCGGGGTCGAACAGGTACGACCAACTGTCGGGCGGCTCGTCGAAGTAGTCCCAGTCGAACCCGATGCCGGTCGTGCCCCACATGTACGGCACGCAGTGAACCAAGCCGGGGTCGTAGGGCGGGTTGGTGAAGGTCTCCGCCAGATTGCTGATGTTCGGCAGATTGTCCTTGTCCAACTCCGCCAGCAGCCCCAACTCGATCATCATCGCCACCATGTAGTCCGACGGCACGATGACATCGTAGCCGGTCGCCCCGGCCTGCAACTTGCTCAGCAAGTCCTCGTTGCTGGCGAAGGTGTCCTCGACGACGTGGATGCCGTACTCCTTCTCGAAGTCGTCGTAGATCTGCGGGTCAATGTACTCCGACCAGTTGAAGAAGTGGAGTTCCGTGACCTGCTCCTCCTTCTTCCCGCCGCACCCGGCCAGCACCAGCGGTGCCAGCAGTGCGACCAATGTGATTATCGAGAGTAAGCGTAGTCTCCTCATTTCATCCTCCTGTTTCGTTTATCGCGGGTTGCTTTCGCCTGTTGCCGTTCGTCGCCTGCTACTGAATCGTGACTCCTTCACCTCCTTTCCGTTGCAGGAGCAACGAGAGCACTACCAACGCCATCGAGACCATCATCATCAAACTGGAAAGCGCGTTGATGTCCGGCTTGACGCCCGTCTTGACCATCGAGTAGATGCGCAGGGGGAGGGTCGTCGAGCGGGCCCCGGCGGTGAAGAACGTGATGACGTAATCGTCCAGCGAGAGGGTGAAGGCCATCAACGCGCCGCCGATAATCCCCGGCAGGAGCAGGGGGAACGTCACTTTCCAGAACGTCTGCCACTCGTTGGCGTACAGGTCTTGCGCTGCCTCCTCCAGGGCCGGGTCCAGGCTGGCGAGCCGCGCCCGCACCGTCACCGAGACGAAGGAGATGTTGAAGGCGATATGGGAGATGATGATGGTGTGCAACCCCAACGGCATATGGATGGTCACGAAAAACACCAGGAGCATCACCGCCATCGTGATGTCCGGGATGACGATTGGCAGGTAGAGCAGCGCGTCGAAGGGGAGTTTGCCGAAGAAGTCGTACCGCTCCATAGCGATGGAGACCATCGTCCCGAAGATGGTGGAGGCGATGGTGGAGGCGGAGGCCACGATGAGGCTGTTTTTCAACGCGCTCATTATGCGCGGGTCGCTGAACAAGTCCAGATACCAGTGGGTGGTGAATCCGGCCCACCGGAAGACCGATTTGGAGTTGTTGAAGGAGAAGATGATGAGGATGATGATCGGCAGGTAGAGGAACAGGTAGGAGAACAGGGCGTGCAGGGAGAGCACTTTCTGTCCAATGCGGATGAGAGTCCGCTGGCGAGATGAACCGGTTTTCATCGTTCCCTCCTATCGCTCTCGGCCGCCGGATATGCGGAAGTAGATGAGGGTGCCGATGACCATAATCGCCATCAGCACGCAGGAGATCGCCGAGCCGAAGGGCCAGTCCTGGGCACTGCCGAACTGCCGCTGCACCAGATTGCCGATCATATCCACCTTGCCGCCGCCCAGCAGATCCGGCGTCACGTAGGCCCCCATCGAGGGGATGAAGACCAGAATCGAGCCGGCGACGATCCCCGGCATCGTCAGCGGCAGGACGACCCGCGTGAAAGTCTTGAGGTCGTTGGCGTACAAGTCCTGCGCCGCCTCCAGCAGCGACCGGTCCAGCCCCACCATCGTGGCGTAGATGGGGAGCACCATGTCCGTCACCCAGCCGTAGACCAGTCCCACGATGACCGCCGGCTGGGTATACAGCATCCCCAGCGGTTCGTTGATCACTCCCAGGCTCATCAAGGCGGTGTTGATGAACCCCTCCCGCGCCAGGAGGACGATCCAGGCGTAAGTGCGCACCAGGAAGTTCGTCCAGAAGGGGATCATCAGCAGCATCAGCAGGATACCCTGGAAGCGGGTCGGGCGAGTCGCCAGCCAGGCCGCCAGCGGGTAGCCGATGACCAGGCAGCCGAGCGTCGTCAGGACGGCGACGGCGAAGGAGCGACCGAAGACTTTGAAGTACAGCGGGTCGAGGAAGCGGGCGTAGTTTTCCAGGTTGAACTCCCAGACCAGCACGCCGTAGAGCCCCTTCTTCAAGAAACTGTAGACGACGATGGAGAGCAGCGGGATGGCGAAGAAGACCGTCAGCCAGAAGAGGGCCGGGAAGATGAGGGTGAAGACCTCCATTTTTTGTCGGTGACCACTTACCCTTTGCATAGCGGCCTCCTATTCCACCAGCACCAACGCGCTCTCATCGTTCCACTCCAGGCCTACCCGCTCTCCCTGGCGGAACCGCTGGGAGTCCCCGATGCCGACGTTCTGCGTCCGCACCGTCAGGCGGCTGCGCTCCGTGAGCCGAATCACGTACCGCGTGTCGGTGCCGATGTAGATCAGTTCCTCGACGCGGCCCTGAACCTCCCCCGTCGGTCGGAGGCGCAGTTTCTCCGGGCGGATGGCGACGGTGACTTCCTGTCCACGGCTCACCGGCCCCGTGAGCGTGCCGACGACCCGCACCGTCCCGTCCACCAGGACGACCGCCTGCTCCCCCCGCACCTCCTCCACCCGGCCGGTGAGGAAATTGGTCTCGCCGATGAAGTCGGCCACGAAGCGGGAGTTGGGCCGTTCGTAGATCTCGCGCGGTGTGCCGACCTGGTAGACGCGCCCCTCGTTCATCACCGCGATCCGATCCGACATCGTGAGGGCCTCTTCCTGGTCGTGGGTCACGTAGATGAAGGTGATTCCCACCTGGGACTGGAGGGCCTTCAGTTCCAACTGCATCGCCTTGCGCAACTTGAGGTCGAGCGCACCGAGTGGCTCGTCCAGCAGGAGCACCTGGGGGCGGTTCACCAACGCCCGCGCCAGGGCGATCCGCTGCCGCTGCCCGCCGGAAAGTTGCTTGGGCTTGCGGTTCGCCATCTGGGGCAGGCGCACCATCTCCAACGCTTCCGCCACCCGCTGTTTGATCTCCTTGCGGGGCACCTTCTGCATCTCCAGCCCGAAGGCGACGTTCTGGGCGACGGTCAGGTGGGGGAACAGGGCGTAACTTTGGAAGACGGTGTTGACGGGCCGCTTGAAGGGCGGGGTCTCCCCCATCTCCTGGCCTCGTATGCGCACGACGCCGGCGGTGGGCATCTCGAACCCGGCGATCATCCGCAGGGTGGTCGTCTTGCCACAGCCGGAGGGCCCCAGGAGGGAGAAGAACTCCCCTTCGGCAATGCGCAGCGTCACGTCGTTCACCGCCACCACGTTCCCGAACCGCTTGGTGACGTGCTCCAACTCCACAGCAGGGATACTTTCCGCCATCAAGACCTCCTTTGCTTACTCTGACGGCCGGCCCGCCGACGGCATGCGTTGTGGCGCCCCCCAGCGGTAGGATAGTTTGTAGGTGTGGAGGATGAGGAAGGTTTCGGTGCGCTGGACGCCCGGCACCTGTCCCAGCCGCTCGCTGATGAACCGCGCCAGGTCGTCCATGTCGCGGCACATCACCTCGACCAGGAGGTCGAAGCCGCCGGAGGTCATCAACAGATAACTCACCTCGTCGAACTCGGCGATTTGCTCGGCGGCCTGGTTCAGGAGGGCAGGTTGGACGCTGACGCCGATGATGGCCGGAGCCTGGATGCCCAACTGGAACGGCTCTACGATGCCGACTACCTGGAGGATTCCGGCGCGGATCATCTCGTTGACGCGCCGGCGCACGGTGGCCTCTGTCACGCCCAACTCCTCGGCGATCTGGGTGTAGGGCTTGCGTCCGTCGTACTGGAGTTGAGCGATGATGCCCAGGTCAATCTCGTCCACGGGAGACTCCCTCGGCGGGTCGAAAGGGGAACGAACAACGGCGGTCATTATACACGATTTTCGCCAAGTCGTCAATCAATTGCGGTGGATTTCGTCACCAGAAGGGGTTGTGGTGACGAATATCGTTGCGGTGCAGTCCATCCCTTTTGCTTGACGCTCCCCCATTTTCGACTATACTCATAGCCGCTCAACCTGCCGACGACGGAGCAGATAATGCCCTTCCCGACCAACCCCTACACCGCCGGCGACCCGGTCGGCAAGACCGACGCTTTCGTAGGACGCTCCGACGTGCTACGCGAGGTGCTGCGCGTCCTGCGCCATCCCACCCAGAACGCCATCACCCTCTACGGCCAGCGGCGCATCGGCAAGACTTCCATCCTCCAGTACCTGGAACTGCACCTGCCGGAGCACGGCCCCTACCACCCAGTCCTGTTCGACCTGATGAACAATGCCGGTCTCCCCCTCCCGGACATCCTGCACGACCTGGGACGCACCATCGCCATACATCTGGGCCTCCCCGACCCCACTCCGCAGGAAACGACGGAGCGAGACTTCCGCGAGTCATTCCTGCCGGGTGTCCTGGAGGCCCTGCCGGAGCAGGCCAGTCTGGTGCTCCTGCTGGACGAATTCGACGTCTTGGCCGACCCGGAGGCCGAATCGCAGTCCAAAAAACGTTTCTTCGGCTATATGCGCGACCTGCGCCGCTTGGCTCCTGAGCGGTTGCAGTTCGTCTTCGTCCTGGGGCGCAACATTGACGACCTGGACATCGTCGCCCGTGGTCTGTTCAAGGATCTGCCTGCCAAGCGGGTCTCCTTCTTGAGCCGGAGAGACGCCGAGGAACTGGTGCGCCTCTCCGAGCGCAACGGCAGCCTGCGCTGGACGAAAGAGGCCGTCGCGCATATCTGGGAGTTGGCCGCCGGACACCCTTACCTGACACAAGCGCTCTGCTGGCAGGTGTGGGAGAAGGCACACGACGCGACGGACGAACCGCCTCCGGTCCGCCCCGATGACGTGGACGCCGCCGTCCCGGCGACGCTGGAAGCCAGCCACAACATGTTCGAGTGGCTGTGGGACGGGCTGGGTCCGGCCGAGAAAGTGGTAGCGTCCGCGTTGGCGGCTGTCGGGCCGCAGCCGGTGGATGAGGAGCGGCTGGGCGACATCCTGACGGAGAGCGGCGTGCGGATCGTAATCGGCGAACTGCGCGACGCCCCCCGCCTCTTGGAACAGTGGGACATCCTCGTGCTGGCGGACGGCGGCTATCGCTTCCGAGTGGAACTACTCCGCCGCTGGGTCGTTGCCCACAAGCCTCTCAGCCGCACTCAGGAGGAACTGGAC
>JALWUZ010000411.1 GCA_027079895.1 Anaerolineae bacterium | reverse complement strand
AGCGTGATCTCCTCCAGCCCCAACTCCGCCCCGTACCGCGCCGCCTGCCGCAACGCCCGCCGGTACTCGTACACACTGGCGAAACTCTTCACCTCCACCGCGTACCGCCGCCCGGCGTACTTGATGAGCAAATCCACCTTCCCGTTCCCCGTCGGAAACTCCGGCCACACCCGCCCCCCGTACTGCGCCAAGAACTTGTCCAGATACACGTACAGGTTGAAATGATACACCGCCTCATACGGCCTGAAGTCCGTCCGCCGCCGCGGAACATCCGCCAGCAGCCGCTCCCGATGCCGCCCCAGGTACTCCTCGTACAGCCGCAGCAGCCCCGCCACGTTCACCCCCTCCTCCGTGATGACCGCGCTCAAGTCCGCAAACGGGTCGTACAACTGCGCCGGCCGGTCGAACAACTCCCCCGCAAAGTAGTTGAACAGCCGCTTCTGGATGAACGGGCAGGGAAACCGAGCATACAGCCGCTCCGCCCCCTCCTCGATGTCAATCACCCCGTTCAGGTACAGGAAGTTCAACTGCGGGTCGTCGAAGCGGAACTCCTTCTTGACCCCCGTCTCGAACATCTCCAACACCACTTCCTTGTACCCGTCCTGCCGCGCCTTGCTGATGATGTTGAGCACGTTGGCGTTCCCCAGGCCGTTGATGGCCCACAGCAGCATCCGGTTGAACTGCTTCATCGTCAGGGGGGCGGTGGGGTCGTCGTTGTACTGCTCGGTGAGCAACTCCCCCAGCCACGAGACCAGGCCGGGCTGCCCCTGCGTCTCGTAGTACACGCGGTCTATTACCTCCTGCTCCACCACCTGCCCGCTCTCCCGCTCGTACCAGTGGTACATATAGTCCACTTCCTCAAAAGTCAGGTTCGGAATGTGCAGACTCCGTTGCACGTTGAACGGCGACCCGCTGCTGCTCTCCACCCCCAGCACCGCCCGCACCCCAATCAGTCCTACCCCGTGCAGCAGATACTTCTTCTCCCCCGTCGGCAGACCGGCCTGGTCACGACGCTCAATGTAGATGTTGCGCAACACGCTCGCTATCCCGCCGATCGCCTCCGGCGTCAGCGCGTCGAACTCATCCAGAATCAGAACCAGCGGCCTTTCCAACACCTCCCGCGAGAAAACCCGCTCGAAGTCAAGCGGGGACTCCGGGCGCGGCAATTCCCTCCCCAACTGCCGCGCAATGCCCGTCACGATGTAGTCCAGAATCGCGGCGATGGACTCCTCCCCCTTCAAAACCTGCACGTTGACCTTCACCGCGTCGAACCGCTCATCCTCCTGCAACCTCCACAACACCTGCTGCATTACCCACGTCTTCCCCCGTTGCCGCGGAGCCCACACCGTGATGTAGTGCCCCCCCTCATCCGGCCTCTCTCCCCGCAACTGGGACAGCGCGTACT
>JALWUZ010000410.1 GCA_027079895.1 Anaerolineae bacterium | reverse complement strand
TGTGTGGAGGCCGCCGGTGCGTTGGGCATGGGGTTTCACATCCACGTCGCCGAGGACCGGGCGGATCAGGTGGACGCGCTGCGCAAGTCGGGGCAGCGGGTCGTCCACCGGCTGCACGCGGCGGGGGTGCTGGGGCCGCGCACGATTGCAGTGCATTGCGTCCACGTGGACGCAGGAGAGATCGCGGTGTTGGCGGAGACGGGGACGTGGGTCACGCACCAGCCGCGCTCCAACATGAACAACGGCGTCGGCGTGGCTCCGGTCGAGGAGATGGTGCGGGCCGGGATACCGGTCGCCCTGGGGAACGACGGTTTCTCCAATCAGATGTTCGCCGAGATGAAGGCGGCCTATCTGGTCCACAAGTTGGCCCAGGGAGACCCCCGCGCGATGCCCGGCGATTTGGTGATGCGGATGGCCTACGCGCACAATGCCCGCCTGGCCCACGTCTTCTGGCCGGAGGAGCGGCTGGGGGAGTTGCAGGTCGGAGCGGCGGCGGATTTGGTGCTGCTGGACTATCACCCGACGACTCCGCTGACGGCGGGCAATCTGCCCTGGCACATCCTCTTCGGCGTCGAGGCCTCGGCGGTGACGGCGACGGTCTGCGCGGGGCAGGTGCTGATGCGGAATCGGCAGTTGCTGACTCTGGATGAGGAGGAGATCACCGCCCGCTCACGGGAGTTGGCGGCGCGGCTGTGGGAACGGCTCTAGAGAGGTTGACAATCTCACACACCCTGGTATCATCATGCTGAACACAGCGATGGGGGAGAGTTTATGAACCTGGACACGGACGATTTTACCGCGCTCGACGCGGAGGGGATGCTTCCCCGAATCGGTGAGTTGCCGCAACAATGCCGCTCGGCTTGGGAGTTGACGCAGAGGTTGAGTCTCCCCCGTGACTATGGCGAGGTGCAGCACGTTGTTCTTTTGGGAATGGGCGGCTCGGCCATCGGGGGGGCGTTGTTGCAAGGACTGGTGGCCGGTGAGTGCCGGGTGCCGGTCACGGTGGTACGCGGCTATTCCCTGCCGGAGTTCGTCAGGGGGCCGGAGACGCTGGTCGTGGCCTGTAGTTATTCGGGCAACACGGAGGAGACGCTGACATCCTTCGGGCAGGCTCTGGAGCGGGGCGTGGCGGCGGCAGTGGTCACTACCGGTGGTAAGTTGGGCGCACTGGCGCAGGAGCGGGGGATACCGCTGGTGCGTTTCGAGTATCGGGCGCAGCCACGAGCGGCGTTGGGGTACTCCTTCGTACTGCTGTTGGGGATGTTCTCCCGCCTGGGGCTGATACGGGACTACGCTCCCGACCTGGAGGAGGCGATCCGGGTGATGGAGGCGTGGCAGGCCGAGATCGCGCCGGAGGTGCCGACGGAGAGGAACGCGGCCAAGTCGCTGGCGATGAGGCTGACGGACAGACTGCCAGTCGTCTACGGGGCGGGGTTTCTGGCGGCCGTCGCCAACCGCTGGAAGACGCAGTTCAACGAGAACAGCAAGCACTGGTCGTTTTTCGAGGTGCTGCCGGAGTTGAATCACAACGCCGTCGTGGGGTTCGGGATGCCTCCGTCGGTGCGGGAGCGGGTGCTGGTGCTGATGCTGCGGTCGAGCCACGACCATCCGCGCGTTCAGGTGCGCTGGGACGTGACGGCGGAGTTGCTCCGGCGGGAGGGAGTGGCCGGGGAGACGGTCTGGGCGCGGGGGGAGAGTCCCCTGGCGCAGATGCTCTCTCTGATTCATTTCAACGACTATCTGAGTTTCTACCTGGCGATGCTGAACGAGGTGGATCCGTCGCCGGTGGAGACGATCGCCTATCTCAAACAACGGCTGGCAGAGGCCGGCGACGAGGAGTGAACAGTGGAAGAAGAGATTGACCTGAGCCAGTACATAGACGTTCTGATACGCTGGTGGTGGCTGATAGCGTTGGGCGCGGTGGTGGTGGGGGGAGTGGCGTTTCTGGTCAGTATGATTCTGCCGCCGACTTACGAGGCGCGGGCCGGGGTGGTGATGCTCAAGAGCAAGGTCGAGTTATCGCTGGGGTCGGGGTTCCAGTCCGTGGCGGATACAGACCTGGGGTTCACGGAGGCGGCAGCGCAGAGCCAGGCCCTCATCGAGCGAACGAAGCAGCGGCTCAACAGTATGCTGGGGATAGTGAGCAGCGGGGCGATCGCCAAAGAGGTTTTCGACGAGGTGAAGGACATCTTGCCGGAGGGGACGGAGAAACCATCCGACCTGCTGCCCCACGTCAGCGCGGAGATACCGGAGGACAGCGACACGATTCAGATTATCGTCTCCTACAGCGACCCGGAGGTGGCGGCGGCTGTCGCCAACGCCTGGGGGCGGGCTTTCGAGAAGCAGGTGAACACGATCTACGGCGAGGCCGCCCTGTCCCCGTTCGCTGACATCCACGAGCAAGTGCAAGCGGCCAAGACGGAGTACGAACGGGCTCAAGAGGCGTGGGTGAATTTCCTGGCAAATGAGGACAAGATTGACGAGTTGCAGAGGCAGATCGAGGAGGAGGAGGCGATTATCGCCGAGTTACGCACCGGACGGCAGGAGGATGTCTCGACGGTCGTGGATAGTCAGGTGGACCTCCAAAAACGGCTGTTCAACACCTCTGTAGCGTCGGAGGTGAGCGCGAACCTGGCGGTGTACGAGCACCAGAAGAGTATGTGGCTGCACGAGTTCGAGCGGAATTACTCCCGCAAGCAGGATTTGGAGGATCTGCTGGATATAGCGTTGCTGATGCGGCAGCAGTTGGTTGACGGCGACGAGGCCGGCGCGGCCACGACGGGGCTGGCGTTGCTGGCGTTCAAGTCTCGGGTGTTCGGGACCGCGTCGGGGTTGCCTTTCGAGAAACTGGAGTTGCAGATGGAGTCGGTGGACGGCCTGAGCCCCAACCGGAGCGTGGAGGAGCAGTTGGCCGACCTGGACGGTCTCATCGCCGCGATGCGGGAGGAGATAGACAACCTGGACGCGGCAATCGAGGAGCAGACGAACGAGTTGGATCAACGAGAGAGTTTCAGTTTCCTCGAATCGCTGACGCCTGAGCAGTTGGATGTTGCAGATGCTCCGTCGGGGCAGATGCTCCAGAGGATGAAAGATTGGCAAGGGGTGCTGTCGTATTCCAGTTTGCTGAACGAGTCGTTGACCCAGGAGATCGAGCAACTTGAGGAGCATGTCCGCTACCTGAAATCCGAGGTCGTGCGGCTCAGCGGCCTCAAGGATACGTTGAAGAAGGAGCGCGACCTGGCCTGGAGTGCGTACAACAACTTGCTATCCAAAGAGCAGGAGATAGAGGTGGCGACGGCCACCGAAGGTACAGAGGTGCGCTTTGCGTCCCCGGCGCTGCCGCCGGCGGAGCCGGCAAGCCCCAAGAGGATGTTGAACACGGCGGTTGGGCTGGCGCTGGGGCTGATGATGGGGGTGTTCGGAGCGTTTCTGTTCGATTACCTCGGGATGGAAAGTAAACCGCGTCAGTTCTGGAAACAGGTGATGGGCAAGGCGTAATCACGACTGATGTTCGGAGGGTGAGGCGGTTGTGGAGGAGAAACGGGTCTTCAACCCACACGATGCGTTCTTCAAGGAGGTGTTTTCTCGTCGGGAGATGGCCCGCGACTTCCTGAAGCACTACTTGCCGGAAGAGGTGGCCGCCCTGCTCGACTTGGACACGCTGACGGTCGCCAGGGGAAGTTTCGTAGACGAGGCCCTGCGCCAGCACTACTCCGATGTCCTGTACCGCGTCAGGCTGCGGGACGGGAACGAGGGGTACGTCGCCGTCCTGTTCGAGCACAAGAGTTACGCCGACCGATGGGTAGCCCTGCAGGTGCTGCGCTACATGGTGCGGATTTGGGAGCAACAGCGCAAACAGGATGTGGCCTTGACGCCGGTCATTCCGGTAGTCGTCTATCACGGGGTGACACGGTGGAGCGTGCCCCAGGACTTCGGCTCGCTGATAGTTGGACTGGACGAAGCCTTGCGTCCGTACTTTCCCGACTACCGATACCACTTGTGCGACCTGTCGGAGTACAGCGACGAGGAGATTGTGGGGACGGCGCACTTGCAGATGGCCTTGTTGTTGATGAAGTACGCTTTGAGCGGGGAGTTGTGGGAGCGATTGCCGGGGATACTGCGGTTGTTCGAGGAGGTGTGGCGTGGAGAGAGGCCGACGGCCTTGATGTATTTCGAGGCCGTGCTGCGCTATGTTTCCGGCGTGACGGGGGACATAGAGGGGGAGGAATTGCGAGAGGTCATCAAAGAGGCGTTCTCCGAAGGGGGTGAGGCGATGGAGACGATCTTGGAGAGGTGGGAACGGCAGGGATTCCAGAAGGGGATGCAACAGGGGTTGCAACAGGGAACCCAACGCGGTATCCGGCAGGGATTGTTGGAAGCGATTGAGTTGGGGCTGAACCTCCGTTTCGGAGTGGTCGGGCTGGGGATACTGCCACAAGTGCGTAAGATCGAGGACGTGGACCGACTGCGGGCGATCAAACAGGCGTTGTTGAGTGCCGAGGACGTGGACGATCTGGCCGTGTTGTTGAGGCCGACGGATGGGGTCAAGGCGGCGTCTTGACAGTATCTCTGGACGGTTATATGCTCTGACGAGAGCCGTTGATGGAGGGGCTCTCTGTGTCGGAGTGACGGACGTATGAACCACACAGGTGGCAGAGTGATGGCGACGCGAGAGTTGGAGCAGCAGGAACGGGTGGCTATGGCGGGGCCCTGGCGATGGGTCGCCGCGGCTGCGCCGCACGTGCGGACGCTGGACGTGCCGACCGGCGACTCTCCGGTGTTGCCTCTTCAGATGACCTACGAGGAGTTCCTGGCCTGGGCCGATGAGGACAGGTTGGCCGAGTGGGTGGCGGTGCCCGGCGCGGATGTAGGAGTGGTGACTATGACCAGCCCGGCTTCAACGCGACATCAACTTCTGAGCGACTTCCTGCTCAAAGTGTTGGGAACCTATGCGGAGGCCCACGACCTGGGGGTCGTGCTCAGTGCGCCGTTTCAGATGAAGTTGCCCGGCAGCGGCCGCGAGCCGGACTTGTTGTTCGTCGCTCTGGAACACCTGAAGCGGTTGAAGAAGACTTAGAGCCTGTTTGAAAATTGCTTGCAGCAGTGGTTTGCCTTACAATCCCGTTCGAATCCCGAGAGCAGGAGGTGGGCTATGCAACGCAAGCAATACGGCAGTGATCTCAGCGACCGGGAATGGGAAGC
>JALWUZ010000409.1 GCA_027079895.1 Anaerolineae bacterium | reverse complement strand
AACCCAGGCGGCGGATTTATCCGTCGCCGACGGACAGGCGACAGCCCCCCGCTCCCACGCAGAGCGTGGGAGCGAGACCCACTGCCTGGGCATAGGCCCGAACCCACGGCGAATTTATCCGTCGCCGACGAACAGGTGACATGCCCTACGCTCCCAGGGATGGCGTCGAGGAGTGGAGCGAGCGTGACGCTCGCGCTCCCGCGCCCTGTATGAGTCCCCAACCCAGGCGGCGGATTTATCCGTCGCCGACGAACTTGGGAGGGGCGACACGCTGTCGCCCCCTTCTGCCCCCTGCTACCCTTCTGACCCGGCCGCCAATCCCAGCGCAACGTGCAGAGCGTCCCACTCCTCCGCGCCGCCGTCGAACCCCCAGCCGCGCACCTCCTCGTCCAGCGCGGACACCACCGCGCCCAGGTCGGCTGCGCTGAACTGCCGCGCGGCCTCCATCAGGCGGGCGTAGAGGCCGGGAGTGATGCGGTAGATCTTCAGCAGGTCGGCCAGGGGGTAGTCGCCGGCGATGGCGGTCGGCTCGAACATGCACTTCTGCGGCATGAGGGGGCAGATCACCTTGTCCCGCGCCTTGCCAAACTCGAAGTACATGCGGCACTTGGGACAGAAGTAACGCCCCAACTGCCCCGGCACGATGCGGATGAAGTCCAGACGGGCCGGCCGGTCGAACCCCACCGCCTCCCCCAGGCGGGCCAGGCCGGACTCGACCACGCGCCGCAACGTCTCCTGGTCGTCCCAGACGTTGTGCGGGTCGAGGACGATGAACAAGAGGCGGTCGTCCAACTTGCGCTGCGCCACCTCGCAACCGGAGACGAAAATGGTGAACGCCTTGAGGGTCTCCAGCGGGTTGTCCTGGTACTGCACGCGCCATTCCTCCAGGTCGGCCAGGTACGCCTCCGCCAGGGCGCGGCCCAGGTCGGACTGCCGGTCGGGGCCCGTGGCGGCGGCCAGACGGGCCAGAGCCCGCTGCGGGAACTTGGGGTAGAACAGGCCGAATCGCTCGTAGGCGATCGGGTGCGGCGGGGCCAGGGTCTCGATGGGGATGGCGTTGTTGATGCACATATTGGTCATGTACGGGCAGGTGGGGTCGTCCATCCGAAAGAATTTCTTGCAGGTGGCGCACCAGTAGTGCCCCGACGGGGACACGACGCCGCCAGGCAGGGCCGCGATGCGGGCCAGTTTCTCCTTCATAGACATACCCATATCTTTCATCGTCAACCTCCGGGGTGATTTTGGGCAAATATACTCTAAAACACAGGCCCTGTCAAAACCTCATCCGCGAGCGTCACACATTGGGGACAATCTCCTGGAAGGCTGAGGCGGGCCACTGGAGGGCCAGTCCTCGGAAAAGTTGGGCCATTGGCAACTTCCGCACCTCGTAGCCTGCCAGTTCCAGGG
>JALWUZ010000408.1 GCA_027079895.1 Anaerolineae bacterium | reverse complement strand
CCACCCACTCGGCCAACCTGTCCTCATCGGCCCAGGCCAGGAATTCCTCGTATGTCATCCGAAGAGGCAACACCGGAGAGTCGCCGGTCGGCACATCCAGCGTCCGCACGGGCGGCGCAGCATTCACAGCGACCCAGTACCAGGGGCCCGCCACAGCCACCTGTTCCTGTCGTGCCAACTCTCGCGTCGCCATCGCCTTGCCCTCCGCGCGGGCAGAGCCCTAGATCAGCCCCAACTCGCGCACCACTTCCAACGTCCGCGGCAGAGGTCTCTGCCACAGCCATTCGACCCGCAGCCAGAAACCGGTGAGCACCTGGGAGTCGTACCGCCCCTCTGACCCGCTGAAAAGCGAGCGGTAGAACCCCTGCTCATCGAGATGATAGGCCTCGAACCGTCGGCGGAGTGGGTCCACAAGCCAGTACTCCGACACCCCGCCCTGCTCGTACTCGTAGAACTTCTCCCCCCGGTCACGCCCCACGCTTTCCGGTGAGATGATCTCCACCACCAGGTCCGCCGGGCCGTCCAGGTAAGTCTCCTTCAACCGCCCCATGTGTTCCATAGCGACGAACAACAAGTCCGGCTCGCGTCCACTGTCGGGCAACTTCATCTGGAACGGCGCACTGAGCACCACGCCCAAGTCATAGGTCTCCACGAAGGAACGCATTATGCTCTCCAAGAAGCCCGAAACGTCTTGATGTCTCATGCTCGCCGGACTGGTCATCATCACCACTCCTACATCCGCGCCGGGCACCGCCACCCACTCGGCTAACACGTCCTCATCGGCCCAGGCCAGGAATTCCTCGTAGGTCATCCGAAGAGGCAACACCGGAGAGTCGCCGGTCGGCATATCCAACGTCCGCACGTGCGGCGCGGCATTCACGGCGACCCAGTACCAGTGTCCCGACACAGCCACCTGTTCCTGCCGTTCCAACTCTCGCGTCGCCATCGCCTTACCCTCCGCGTGGGCAGAGCTCTAGATCAGCCCCAATTCGCGCACCACTTCCAACGTCCGGGGCAGGGGACTTTGCCACAGCCACTCGACCCGCAACCAGAAGCCGGTGAGCACCCGGGAGTCGCACCGCCCCTCCGACCCACTGAAAAGCGAGCGGTAGAACCCTTGCTCATCGAGGTGATAGGCCTCGAACCGTCGGCGGAGCGGGTCCACCAGCCAATACTCCGACACCCCGCCCTGCTCGTACTCGTAGAACTTCTCTCCCCGGTCACGCCCCACACTCTCCGGTGAGACGATCTCCACCACCAAGTCCGCCGGCCCGTCCAGGTAAGAGCCTGTTTGAAAATTAATGCGATTCTGTGTGATCAGCAATCGTCCCCCTACCCGTTGAGTTATGCTTCCAAGAGTTAAGTCAATGATGGACACTCCTCCCGGTGAGAGTTGTCAGACGGACGAA
>JALWUZ010000407.1 GCA_027079895.1 Anaerolineae bacterium | reverse complement strand
CCCTACGTCACCGCGCGGGTGGTAGGGGCAAACCCACGTGTTTGCCCCCTCGCGGTTGCCCAATGTGGCGGTTGCCCCCGCGCGGTTGCCCACGCCGGGGGCCGGGGCCGGTAGGGGCAAACCCACGTGTTTGCCCCCCGCGCGGTTGCCCAACGCCTGGGCCGGTGCAAGACCGTCCCCTACTCCCGGCTCCCCAGGGTGACTTCGATCTCCTGCTCCCGCCCGTCGCGCAGCACCGTCAGCGTGACCCGCTCCCCCGGCGACGCCTGCCGCACCATCGCCTGCAAATCCTCCATCCGGGCGACCGGCCGCCCGTCGAAGGCGACGATGACATCGCCGCCGACCAGGATGCGCTCCCCGCCGATGGTGACCGGCTTGTAACTGCCCCGCAGTCCGGCCTCGTCCGCCGGGCTGCCGCTGACCACCTCGCCGACCAGGACGCCGGTCTGGTCGGCGGGGAGGCCCATCGCCTGGGCGACCTTCGGCGTCAGCGTCAGCCCGCTGATGCCCAGCCACGCGCCGCCGGCCGCCTCCTCCTGCCCCGTCTGCTGCTGGGAGGACTCGCCCGACGGCCTCTCGCCCAGCGTCACCGTGACCTCCTGCTCCCGCCCGTCGCGCACGATGGTCAGCGTCACCCGCTGGCCTACCTCCGTGTGATTGACCAGGTAGGCCACCAGGTCGGCGAAGTCCTTGACCGGCTGCTCCTCGATGGCGATGATGACATCGCCGCCGATTTTGCGCTGCTCCCCGTCAATGACGACCGTCTTGCTGCTGCCCCGCAGGCCGGCCTCGTCCGCCGGGCCGTTGGGGACGACCTCGATGACCAACGCCCCGTGCTGATTGGGGTCGAGCCCCATCGCGTCGGCCAGGTCGGCGTCCAACGAGGTGCCGCTGATGCCCAGCCAGGGGTAGGTGTAGTGGCCGCTCTCGATCAAGACCGGCACCACTTTCTGGACGATGGCGGCGGGGATGGCGAAGCCGATGCCGGCCGAGGCCCGCACCGGCGAGACGATCGCGCTGGTGACGCCGATGACCCGCCCCTCCGCGTCCACCAGGACGCCGCCGGAGTTGCCGGGGTTGATGGGGGCGTCGGTCTGAATCACGTCGGGGATGGAGTAGGACGGGCCGCCGTCCGCCCCGCCCGTCGGCAGGGAGCGGCCCAACGCGCTGATGAACCCGACGGTCATCGTGTTCTCCAGGCCGAAGGGGTTGCCGATGGCGACGGCCAACTGCCCGACCTGAACCTGGGTCGAGTCGGCCAGCGTCAGCGGGGCGGGGAGGGTGTAGCCGGACGGCGTCTCCACCTGCAAGACCGCCAGGTCGCTGTCCCGATCCGTCCCCACGATGGAGGCGGGCGCCGTCGTGCCGTCGGCGAAGGTGACTTGAATCTTGTCGGCCCCCTCCACGACGTGATTGTTGGTGACGATGTGCCCGGCGGTGTCCCAGACGAAGCCGGAGCCGGAGCCGCGCTGGTACTGCTCCGGGGGCTGCTGCTCCTGTCCGAAGAAGGGGAACGGGATGGGCCCGATCTCCTGCTTCTGCACCACGCCGATGTAGACGACCGACGGCCCGACGGTCTGGTAGATGTTCTCCAGCGTGCTCTGCAAGGCGGCCAGCGCGTCCCCCTGGGTGACGGGGGCGACGACGGGGGCCGCTGCTGTGGCCTGGGTCTGGGGCTGGGCCGCGCCCGTCCCTCCCGGCGTGGGGGTGAGGAACAGGTCGGAAGTGCTGCACCCCAGCGAGAGAAGCAGAACGATGGAGATAATCGGTAACAGGTTGCGAATTTTCATCGCGCCTCCTTTTTTCGGCGAACGTTTACGCCCGAACCTCCTGCCGCTGGAACAGCACGTACCCCAACGCGAACAGGAGAATCGTCGCCGCCACCAGACCGGTCAGATTGGGCCAGGAGAGCATCAAACTCTGCCCCAGCGGGAGCGGTGCGCCCAGCAACGCCCCCTGTAACTGCATCGGCAGCACGAACCCCAGGGAGCGAATCGTCGGGTTGAGCGTGGCGATGATCGCTTCCAGGTAGAGCGTGTTCGGCGATATGCGGGTCAGGGCGAGTGCCAACTGCATTTGGGCCAACTGCTCCTCCGGCAGCCCGATGCGGATGGGGTGAATCGTCTGGGCGAGCAGGTCGGAGATGATCCCCCAGAACACGGTGAAGAACAGCCAGACGGCGATCGAGGCCAGGGCGGCGGTCGCCGGCTGGCGGAAGACGATGGAGAAGACCATCGCCAGCGCGAGCCAGATGCCGCCGTAGAAGATCGTCAGCAGCAGGAACCACAGCCCCCGCGCCACCTCCTCGCCGCTGGGGGGGATTCCCAGCCGCAGGATGCCCAGGCCGATGATCAGCAGCCAGATGGTGGTCAGCACCAGCGCCAGCGTGAACAGTCCGGCCAGGAACTTGCCGAACAGGAGCGCGTCGCGGTAAATCGGCTGGGCCAGGACCCGCGACAGCGTGCGCTGATTGAACTCCCCGTTCACCGCGTCGAAGGCCAGCGCGATCGCGGTCAGCGGCACGAGGAACCCCAGGAAGCCCACGAAGGCCGGGATGGGGTCCTGCGAGGTGGTGAACAGTTTCAGGAAGATGAACTTGTCGTTGCCGGTGTTGCGGATGTTCTGCGTCGCCGCGTAGACCGTGCCGGTCGCCGTCAGCAGGATGAGCACTTCCAGAATCAGCATGCGGACGCTGGTCAGATGGTCGGCCATCTCTTTGGCGACGACGGCCCACAGCCCGGTCCAGGGCGAGCCTTCGCGTTCACGGGTCACGTCAGACTGCGGCATGCTCCACCTCCTCCTGTTCCCGCTGATACTGCTGGAAGTAGTGGGCGTAGACCTCATCCAGGCTGGACTCCTCGATGTTGAGCGAGAACAGCCGCCCGCCGGCCCGCACGACGGCGGCGGCGGCCTCGGCCCGCAGGTCGCTCTCCGCTTCCAGGTCGTAGATTGCGGGCGCGTCGTGATGCACGGCCAGGACGCCGGGGATCTCCCGCAGGACGGCGGAGAGGTCGTCGCCGTGCGCCTCCAGCCGGATGCGGTACGCCCCGCCCAAGACCTGCCGGGCCAGTTCCGGCACCGTCCCCTCCAACACCATCTGCCCCCGGTGGAACAGCCCCACCCGGTCGCAGACCGCCTGCACCTGGTAGAGCAGGTGGGAGGAGAGCAGGATGGTGATGCCGGTCTCCTTCAGGCGGCGGATGATGTCGAGGAACTCGCGGGCCGCCTCCGGGTCCAGCCCCTGGGTCGGCTCGTCCATGATGATGAGTTGGGGCCGCTTGATGAGCACGTCGGCCACGCCGAGCCGCTGGCGCATGCCCCGCGAGAAGGTGCCCACCCGCCGGTCGGCGGCGTGTTCCAGCCCAATCTGGGCCAGCGTCTCCGCCACCCGCTCGTGGGCCTCCTGCCGCTTCAGGCCGTTCAGCCGGGCGATGTAGGTCAGGTTCTCGCGGGCGGTCAGGTTGTCGTAGAAGCCGACCCGCTCCGGCAGGTAGCCGACCCGCGCTTTGACGCTCAACGGCTGCCGGACGGGGTCGAGGTCGAGGACGCGCACCTCCCCATCCGTCGGCTCCGTGAGGCCCATCAGCATAAGGATGGTGGTTGTCTTACCGGCCCCGTTCGGCCCCAGGAGGCCGAAGACTTCCCCCCGGCGCACGGTCAGGTTCAGGCCGTCCACGGCGACGAAATCGCCGTACAATTTGGTGAGATTCTTGGTCTCCAGGATTACCTCTGCGCTCATCGTCCATCACCTCGTTCAACGGCGGCCAAAACTGGAGACGGCCAGCCCGACGACGGCGACGGCGACGGCGATGATGATCACGCCGACGATGCCCCACATCGTGGAGGTCAAGACCGTGATGCGGAACTCCGCCGATTCGGAGGAGCCGCCCTCCGGCTTGGCGCGGATGGTGAGCACGTAGTCGCCGGACAGGGCCTGGTCGGCCGGCTGGACGTTGGCCGTGACCTGGACTTGCTGTCCGGCGGGGATCTCCGGGATGGTCTCCTGGTCGAACTCCACTTTCCAGCCGGAGGGAGTGGTCGCGCTCATCTGCACGTCGCGGGCCGGCGCGGTGCCGTCGTTCTGGATGATAATCTGCAACGGGGTCTGCTTGCCGGTGCGGATCTGCGCCGACAGCCGCCCGTCGGGGGTGGTGACGGTCAGGTCCGGCTGGCCGGTCACTTCGGCGGAGAGGGCGACGCTGGCCTGCGCTTCGCCGCCCTGGGCGGTGACGTTGATGGCGTAGGTGCCCGCCTCCACCTCGATGAACGGCCGGGCCTCGATCGTCAGCCGCTTCGACTCGTTCGCCCCGATGGGGATGCTGGTGACTTCCTGGCCGCTCAGTTTGAACGTGACCTGGAACTCCGCCGGGGCGTCGGCGATCAGGTTGACGGAGAGGTCTTCGTCCCCCTTGTTCCGCAGCGTGGCGTTGTAGCGGAAGGTGGTGTTGGTCGTGCCGCGCAGCGTCGGCAACTCGACCTCGAACTCCAGGCTGGGGGGCAGTTTCTCGGCGACGGTCAGTTCGATGGGGAGCGTCGCCCGCTCGTCCCCCTGTCCCACGATGGTGAAGTGGTAGGTGTCCGCCTGCACATCGCTGGGCAGTTCCAGCCGCAGGGTGACTTTGGCCTCCTCGTCCGGCGAGACGTAGACGGAGTGGATGACTTTCCCGCCGCCCCGGAAGGTGGCCGTCCAGTCTTCGGGCAGGTCTTTCACGTCCAGGTTGACCACTTGGGCGGTGCCGGCCTGGAGCACCAGGTCGAGGGAGACGCTGTCGCCGACGGCGATCTCCAGGGATGGGTAGCGGGTGTAGATGGTCAGCGGTTGCGGCGCAGGAGCGATGACCGGCTGGCCTCCTCCCTCCTGGGCCAGCACCGGCGCAGCGAGACCGGCGAGCAGCACGGTCAGCGTGATGATTAAGGCAGTCGTCCAGATTCGACGGATCATCGTGTCTACCTCCTGAGTTGGATTGTTCTGTTCACCGAGGGATGATACCACAGAGGGGGGGGGTTGTCTTTAAGGGAAGTTATGGGCAACCTTAAGGCAACCTTATGGCCGGGGGCAGTGTATCACCACGCGCTCCTCATCCGCGCCGACGCGGGGGACGCGCTCTCCGGTGAGCGGGTCGTACAGGCCGATTTCGACGGCGCAGGGGGAGGCGGGGGGCGCGGTCAGGTGGTGGATTTGGAGGAGGTGGTCGCCAGGCCGCAGGGTGAGCG
>JALWUZ010000406.1 GCA_027079895.1 Anaerolineae bacterium | reverse complement strand
GCCTGATGTTGCTCGACGAGCCCCTCTCCGCCCTGGACGCCCGCGTGCGCGTCTCCCTGCGGCTGGAAATCAAGCACCTGCAACGGCGCATCGGCGTCACCACCATCCTCGTGACCCACGACCAGGAGGAGGCGTTGGTGATGGCCGACCGCATCGTGGTGATGAACAAGGGGCACATCGAGCAGGTCGGCACGCCAGAGGAGATCTACCGCTTCCCGGCGACCCCCTTCGTGGCCGACTTCGTCGGCGTGATGAACTTCATCCCCGGCATAGCCGACTCCGACCCCAAACGAGTGCGCTGTGGCGACATCCTGCTCACGTGCGACTTCCCGCACAACCTCGCGCCGGGCACGCCGATCGCCCTGGCCGTCCGCCCGGAGGATGTGCGTCTCGGCGGCGACGAGTCTAATCACCTGAACACCGCCACCGGCCGCGTCCGCGAAATCGAGTTCCTCGGCTCGTTCTACCGGCTGACGCTCCACCTCGAGGGGTTGGAGGAGGCCGAACTGGTGACGGAAATCTCCATCAACCGCATGCGCGACCTCCGCATCGCCGTCGGCGCGACCCTGCACGTCTACATGCCGCCGGGACTGCTGCGCGTCTACCCGGCCGAGATGATGGAGGCCCTGCAATGAGCGCGGCGACCACTCCGATCACCCCAGCGGAGGCCCGGCGATTACGCCGTCAGGTCGTGCGGCAGAAGACCGGCGCGGAAGACTTCCTGCGGATGGCGTTGTTCTTCCTGATCGCGGCCTGGCTGGTCGTGTTCATGATTTGGCCGCTGTACCGCGCCCTGGTGCGCAGTCTGTACGACAAGAGCGGGGAGCACTTCGTCGGCCTGGCGAACTACATCACCTACTTCTCCACCCCTTCGGCGGTGGTGTCGTTGCTGCACAGCCTCAACATCGCCTTCGTCAGCATGGTCATCACCGTTGGGCTGGCCTTCGTCTACGCCTACGCCCTCACCCGGACGACGATTCCGGGCAAAAAGGTGCTGAACACGCTGGCCCGCCTGCCGATGTTCGTCCCCTCGCTGGTGCAGGCGTTGGCGTTCATTTTTATGTTCGGCAACAACGGCATCTTCACCCGCATCACCGGTTTCAACATCCACCTCTACGGGCCGGTGGGGATCATCATGTCGGAGGTCTTCTACTCTTTCCCCCACGCCCTCGTCATCCTAATGACCGCGTTGATGATGGCGGACGCCCGTCTGTACGAGGCGGCGGAGTCGTTGCGGGCGACCGGCACCCGCATGTTCTTCACCATCACCCTGCCGGCGGTCAAATACGGGCTCCTCAGTGCCTGCTTCGTCGTCTTCACCCTCGCCGTGACCGATTTCGGTGCGCCGAAGGTGGTCGGCGGCGACTACGACGTGCTGGCGACCGACATCTACAACAAAGTGGTCGGCCAGCAGGACTTCGCGATGGGGGCGACGGTCAGCACGCTGCTCCTGATTCCGGCGGTGCTCTCCTTCATTCTCGACCGGATCGTCCAGCGGCGGCAGATGGCCCAGGTGACGGCGGACATCACTCCCTTGAGCCCCCAGCCCCACACCCCCGCCGTCCAGACGACGCTCTTCTCCCTCACCCTGTTGATGGCTCTCTTCATCATCGGCACCTACATCACCGTCGCCCTCGGCGCGTTCACGAACTACTGGCCTTACGACCTCTCGTTCACCATCAAACACTTCACCCACTTCTACGTCGCCGGAGCGCAGCACAGGGGAGGGGCGTTCCTGATTCTCTGGAACAGTATCAAGATGGCGACCGCTACCGCCGTCATCGGCACCATCGTGGTCTTCGTCAGTGCCTATCTAATCGAGAAAACCCGCCGTATGCACTTGGCGCGTTACATCCTCTACCTGCTCTCGATAATGCCGCTGGCCGTCCCCGGCACGGTGTTGGGCCTCTCCTACATCTTCGCCTTCAACGACCCCCACACGCCGTTCAACTTCCTGTACGGGACGATGACCCTGATGATCATTTCGACCATCGTCCACTACTACACCGTCCCCTTCCTGACGGCGACGACGGCCCTCAAGCAGTTGGACCCGGAGTTCGAGGCCATCGGCGAGTCGCTGGACGCGCCGTTTTACCACACCTTCTTCCGCGTGACGGTGCCGATGTCGCTGCCGGCAACGATCTCCATTGCGATGTACTTCTTCCTCAACGCGATGGTGACCATCTCGGTGCTCGTCTTCCTGTTCGTGCCGGGGAAGGAGGTGGCCTCGATCGCGGTGATGCTGCTGGACGACGCCGGCGAGAGCGCACAGGCTATGGCCCTCTCGCTGATGATCTTCGTCACCGGATTGGTAGCACGCGGCATCTTCATGCTGCTGACCAAAGGCGTCCAGCGCAGCACTCAGGCCTGGCGACAGCGATAACCGGCGGCGTCACTCGAACTTCCGACCGGTCTCGCACCGCCGGTTGCGTGGGCTGGGATGTGCGCCCGCGCGGTCGGCGGTGCGTCGTATATCCGGCTCGATTCGTGCAGGAGGTGCGCGATGACCGTTACCAGATTCCCAGGAGGCGACCCCGCGCTGACCGAGGCCGCCCAATCCCTCTCCAAAATCGCCAGAGAACTGGGCGAACTCAGCCACACGCTGGCGACCCAGGCGTCCAGCGACAGCCCGGAAGCGGCGCGGCTGGGAGCGTCGCAAGAGGCGTTGGCGGCCCTGGCGCAGCGATTGGACGATTGGCATACCCAGGAGGCGGCGTTTCAAGCCCAGGTAGTGGACGACGCCCGTCTGCGGAAGCGGGTGCTGAACGCGCTGTTGAAGGGCCCGGCCCTGCCAATCGAGTTGGCGGCGGCGACCCTCTCCCTGCCCGAAGAGATCCGCCCCGTTCTGGACCGTCTGGAGGACGAAGGGCTGATTGCGACGCGCGGCGGGCGGCTGCTCACGCTGACCGGCGCGGGGCGGCGGGTGGCGCGTCGTTCGCGGAGGTGAGCGATGTCCACGACCGACTGGCCGACCGTCCTGGGGACGTATGGGCTGGTGGCCGTGCTGGCCGCGCTCTGGGCCCTGGCGGAGATTCTCCAGACTTTCCAGGGGGACGCCCGCCGTGCGCTCAAGACCGGCTGGAGCAAACTGTTCATCGGGGTCAACATAGCCTTCGCGCTCGTCGTCTACGGCCTGGTCTACTTCCTCTCCCCGCCGACCGGGAACCCCTGGCCGTTGGCCCTGGCGACCGGCATCGGCTGGCAGGCTCTCCTCCGTACCCGCGTCAACCTCCTCCAGCCGCTGGACCCGGACGCCGACCAGCCCCCCTCCGTCTCGCTGTCCGACCTCTACGGCCATTTCCAGCAATTCTGCCGCGAGCAGATTGACCAGAACCTGGCGGTGGAGCGCATCCGTCTGCTGGAACGGGCCTCACGGCTGCCGGTGGAGGAGTTGGAGCGACAGTTGCGCCTCCACGCCCACGCCTCGATCCTCCATCCCCCGGACGAGGTGGAGAGGTACATCGAGAAACTGAAAAACTACGACCTCGAACAGCGGGCCTTGCTGCTCAGTTCCTACCTGCTCCGCGAGGGGAGTTACGCCCTCCTGCAAGAGCGGCTTAAGGCGATGGAGAAGAAGTGATGGAGAGACGTTTGCCGCCCCTGGAAGACCTGGTCGGCGACATGTTCGTGGATCGGGAGTGGGAGTTGGAGACGCTGTGGGAGTGGGCGACGAGCGTTCCCAACCCGGCCTTGAGCAGTTTCGCGCTCGTCGGGCGGCGGCGCACCGGCAAGACCGCCATCCTGGTGAAACTGTTCAACCGTCTGTTCTGGGAGCAGGAGCGGGTTATGCCGGTGTTCGTCTCGTTTGCCGGATACGTGGGGCGAGACCGCGCCCTGACCGGCTACGAGTTCGCGCGGGAGTACCTGGGGGGCTACCTGGCGGGCTACCTGGCATTCCGCCACCGGCGGCCGGAGATTGTCGGGCACCGGCGTAACCTGGCTTATCTGCGTCTTCTGGCCCGGCAGATGCAGGACGAGGCAGCGTTGTGGTGGCTGGAGAACTACGACCGGTTGTTGGAGGAGCCGAGTTCCTACGGGGTGATGCAGTGGGTGATCAACATGCCGTCCGAGGAGGCCCGGCAGCGGGGGATGCCGACGGTGATCATCGTGGACGAGTTCCAGGTGCTGACCGACGTTTACGACCCGCCGCAGGATACTCACTACGTGCTGACCAACAGTTTCCAATCGGCGGCGGAGACGAAATGGGCCCCGTTGCTGGTGTCGGGGTCGGCGGTGTCGCTCCTGGTGAGGAAGGCGTTGGGCGGCATGCTCTCCGGCCGGTTTCACTACCACCACCTCGGCCCGCTGACGCGCGACTACGCCCAAGACCTGGTCTTCCGGCTGGGGGAGTCCGCCGGCGTGACGGTGAACGAGGAATTGGCC
This sequence comes from Anaerolineae bacterium, assembly GCA_027079895.1. Classification (GTDB taxonomy): domain Bacteria; phylum Chloroflexota; class Anaerolineae; order B4-G1; family B4-G1; genus JALWUZ01. Next base: position 835 of record JALWUZ010000406.1, on the reverse strand, counting down.
GAGGCAATCTGGCAACTGACCGGCGGCTTCCCCTACTCCATCTACGCCCTGCTGACCAGTTTCAGCCCTGCCCGCCGCCGCTTCCCCGCCCTGGACGCCCTCGAAGAGGTGCTCCTGTTCGAGTTGACCGACACCGACGGCAAACTGTGGCAGCACTTCAGCGAGGAGTTCGAGAAGTACGACGCCCTCCTGAACACCGGCCAAGTGACCAAGAAGGTGATGCTCTGGGCGGTCAAGTATCCGGGCGAGCGCATTGACGCCCGGCGGGTCGCCCAGGAGACCGGCCTGACGGACGAGGAAGTGCAGGCCGCCCTGCGCCGTCTGTACCGGGCGGACATCGTGGACAAGGTCGGCTGGACGCTGTACGAGGGCCCGCGCGACCCGATGCTGCGGAAGTACATCGAGTACAACTACCGCCAGGAGATCGAGGACCTGAGTCCGGCGGAGGCGGTGCGAGATTGGCAAACGGAGTACCGGCGGCTGGTGGGGCGGGTGAACAACTTCATCGGCGAGGTGGCGGAGGTCTACGTCGGCGCGGTGATGCGGAAGTTCGACGGGCGGGAGGTGGACGGCGAGCACTACTTCGGGCGGAGCGGCTCCGTGACGCTCCCCCGCTTCGAGCGGGTTGTGCGGCGCGGCGGCGTAGTCCGCGGCGGCGTCCCGTTCGAGATTGACCTGACGGGGGAGTGGGACAACGGGCGGCGGGCCTGGCTGGTGCAGGTGAAGTACAAGCGCAGCCCGGCCGGTGTCGAGGACATTGCCCGCTTCCTGGAACAGGTCGCAACGGTGGCGGAGGAGAAAGAGTACGCGCAGGTGGAGCGGTGGTACTTCTGCA
>JALWUZ010000405.1 GCA_027079895.1 Anaerolineae bacterium | reverse complement strand
GTCTTTCGCATTCTGAGCGAGCGGTACCGTAATCGTAGGAAGCGTTTCGGATTGCGTTTCAACTTGATCGCTGCCATCCATAACCTCGAGCTCGCCGTCACATGACTTTTGCAAGAGGTCTACTGAAAGGTCCATGATACCTCCTGTTGTTGTAGTGCGGGGAAGGTCGCAGCCCATTCGATCCGTTCGAGGATACTGAAAGGTCGCACCATTCGGCCTCGGCGCACTCGTCGCACAGTCGCAGCCCATTCGATCCGTTCGAGGATACTGAAAGACCATCGGAATCCCACGCTGCAATTCTCCCGACAGCGTCGCAGCCCATTCGATCCGTTCGAGGATACTGAAAGCTAAACACTCCGTTCATTACGTGACGTGCGGCAAGCCGTCGCAGCCCATTCGATCCGTTCGAGGATACTGAAAGCGATGCGGGCGGGAATAAGGTCGGCTGGGCAGCGACGGTCGCAGCCCATTCGATCCGTTCGAGGATACTGAAAGGCTGATCTGGTTCAGCGATGGCTACAATTGCGTGCCGTCGCAGCCCATTCGATCCGTTCGAGGATACTGAAAGAGTGAAGCGGTTGGTCGGCGCACTTGCGCTGGGCAAAGTCGCAGCCCATTCGATCCGTTCGAGGATACTGAAAGTGGGCAGCAGAACATACTCGCTCGACGCCACAGTATGTCGCAGCCCATTCGATCCGTTCGAGGATACTGAAAGACCGAACTCAGCCGACAACTGCCTCCTGAAGAACTGGGTCGCAGCCCATTCGATCCGTTCGAGGATACTGAAAGACTGGCAACGCTTGTCGCACTTCTCGTCGAGGTCGGCGTCGCAGCCCATTCGATCCGTTCGAGGATACTGAAAGCTCGCATGCGCTCCTCGACGCCGGGGAGCAACTGGGTCGCAGCCCATTCGATCCGTTCGAGGATACTGAAAGATCCATGACTGCGATTGGCACGCCGTCCTTCCAGTCAGTCGCAGCCCATTCGATCCGTTCGAGGATACTGAAAGCATCATCGGCAATCACCATTGCCTTCCATAGCGACGAGTCGCAGCCCATTCGATCCGTTCGAGGATACTGAAAGTTGCTCCATGCAGTCGGGGCAGCCTTCACCGCCGCCCGTCGCAGCCCATTCGATCCGTTCGAGGATACTGAAAGTGCTTGTGAACAGAGAAAGAAAGCGGTTTGCCAAGCGTCGCAGCCCATTCGATCCGTTCGAGGATACTGAAAGTGAAGTGATACAGTAACATTCATCAGAATAAACAGAGTCGCAGCCCATTCGATCCGTTCGAGGGTGAGCGTATCATACTGGGGACATACAGGTAGCCGAAATCAGCCCTGGGCTTCGTAAAGCGGCCGAAAGAGGGGGCCGGGTGTGCCCATAATGGATTTGAGCCAACCGGCGAAATCGGAT
>JALWUZ010000404.1 GCA_027079895.1 Anaerolineae bacterium | reverse complement strand
CCCCATACCGGCGGAGGTCTTGGCCCCGAACCCCAGTTCGACCAACAGGGTGTAAGTCGTTTTGAGCACGATCAGCACGTCGTCTATGACCGTACTCCAATCGGAGCGGCCGGCGGTGGGCGGGGCGACGGCGGGGACGTAGAGCAAGGCGAAGACGCCGTAGGCACCGGGCGGCACGGCCTCGATGTGGATGGGCTGGCTGCCGGCGGAGGTCTCACGGGAATGGGGATTGATGACCTCCACCTCCAGCGCGTCGAAGAAGGTGGGGAAGAAGGCCAGCCGCCCGCGCCGGAAGCCCTTTTCGACCCCCTTCTGGCTGCCCAGCAGGCGGACGAGGCGCGGGTCGGCGTCGTCGTCGGCCTGCAAACGGTAGCGCAGGGCCGCGCGGAAAGCCCCCTTCCAGGAGGTGCTGCTCATCAGCGGCACGCGCAGGACGTGCTCTTTGCGCACCGGGTTCTCGTGGACGTAGAAGGGCTCGTCGTCCTTGCTCAAGTAGGGGGAGGCGAGGGTGAATGGCACATAGATGAAGAAACTGAGCGGCGGCAACCGGGCCAAGTCGTCCTCGGTCAGGGCGGGGGTGACAAAGCCCAAGTCGGCGTACTCGTTCATCTGCCGCCGGATGAAGTCGGTGTAAACGGTGCGCTCCTTCCGGTCGTGGTAGCGCAAGGTGAGCCGCTGGTAGGTGTAGGGAATCTCGACCGTGCCCCTGACGTTGGGACGTCTCTCCCGTTGGCTCAGCGACTTGGCGTCGGTGTTCCACTTGCTCTCTTCCACGCTCTGGGCCAGGAGTTGCAGGCGGGCGTAGAGGTCTTGCACGGGGGCGAACCGTCCGCGGCCCTCCAGCACATCTTTCAGGTCTTGGCGGTTTCTGAAACCCAACGCGAATTCGGGGTGCCATTCGTAACTCATCTTACGCCTCCATCAGCCTTTTCAGGTAGGACTGGGGAGTGTCCCGTGCCGCGTCGAAGGCGTGCCAGCGGGTGATGCGGCCCGCCTGCTGGAACTGACCGCGCAGCAGGTCTATGGCCCGGTCGCGGGAGAATCCGCCGGGCAGGTGGTCGGGCAGCCAGCCCCAAAGCCGCAGCATACGTTTGTCGGGCAACAGAGCCATCTTGATTTTGGTAGCCTGGTTGTCGTTCCTGCTGACCTGGCCCAGGAGGAAATGGCGCACCTGGGCCGGGATGCCGTCGCCCCGGAACGCAGCCCGCAGGTCGTATTTGAAGTTGGCGAAATCGGATGGGCGCCATTCTCTCCTCAGGCTCACCTGGGCGAAGAACATCTCCCGCAGGTCGGGCCAGCGTCCGTCGGGGCCGCGCCGCCCTGTAGAGGCTCGGGCGGCCAGCATCTCGACCCAAGCGTCAACGGTGGGGAGGGTGGACGGGGGCGTCTTCCAGTCGAAGAGGCCGTATCCGAG
>JALWUZ010000403.1:1081-1418 GCA_027079895.1 Anaerolineae bacterium | reverse complement strand
GACCTGGGCGACAGGGCGGAGGTCAGCCCCGCCGGGCTCTGAGGGGGTAGACTGCGCCGGATGCGATCGGACCTCTACGCCGTGATCCTGGCCGGGGGCGGGGGCAGCCGCTTCTGGCCTGCTAGCCGCCGCGCCAAACCCAAGCAATTCCTCTCGCTCTCGGGGGACCTCCCCCTCTTGGCGACGACCCGTGCCCGTCTCCAGGCCCTGGTTCCCGACGAGCGCGTCCTGGTCGTGGCGGGGCAGTCCCAGGCCGACTTGGTGCGCCAAACCCTCCCGGACTTGCCACCGGAGAATCTGCTCCTGGAGCCGGCCGGACGTAACACGCTCCCGGCGG
>JALWUZ010000403.1:0-1071 GCA_027079895.1 Anaerolineae bacterium | reverse complement strand
CGGTGGCATTGGCGGCGGCCGAGGTTGCCCGCCGGGATCCCGCCGCTCTCCAGGCCGTGCTGCCCGCCGACCATGTGATCTCCCCCGAAGGAGAGTACCTGGCCAGCGTGGAAGCGGGGGCGAATCTTGCTGCCCAGGGGCGTCTGGTGACCTTCGGGATCGAGCCCACCTTCCCCGCGACGGGCTACGGCTACATCGAGCGCGGCTCGCCCCTGGGTACCTTCGGCGATTACGAGGCCTTCGAGGTCGATGCCTTCCACGAGAAGCCGGACCTGGATCGCGCCACGGAGTACCTCGCAACGGGTCGCTTCCTTTGGAACAGCGGCATGTTCCTCTGGTCGACCCAGGCCATCAGCGCGGCCCTGGAACGGCATGCAGCGAAGACCTGGGAGCTGCTGCGCGATGCCCGCGGCCCCGACCTCGCCCAGGCCTATGACCGGGTCGAGTCCCTGCCGGTCGACGTGGGCGTGCTCGAGCAGGCTTCCGAACGGGCAGTCATCCCCGTCGCCTACTCCTGGAGCGATGTCGGTACCTGGCGCGCTCTGTCCGAAGTTGCCCCCCACGTCAAAGGCAACGTGCTCACCGGTGGCGGATCCCTCTGGGCCATCGACGCGCGGGACAATGTCGTCTGGGCCGAGAAGGGCAGCTTGACCGCTCTGATCGGAGTCAAGGATTTGGTCGTCGTACGCTCTGGGAACGCGGTGCTCGTCTGCCCGCGCAGCCGCAGCGAAGAGGTGAAGGAGCTGGTCACCGAACTCCCCGAGGAGTGGCTTTGAGGGGCTCCGCCCTGGCCTTCGACCACGGCACGCGCCGTACCGGGATCGCGGTCACCGATCCCCTGCACCTGTCGGTCGAACCCCTGGAGACCGTCGAGGGAAGCGGCGAGGTTCTGCTCGAACGTATCGCCAAGCTCCTGGAGGAGCGCGATGTCGAGGCTTTCATCGTCGGCCAGCCCTTGAACATGGACGGCAGTAGTGGGCCCCGTGCCGCCGACGTGGATCGATTCTGCGCAGCCCTGACGAGGCGCTTTCCGGGGGTCTCCATCGTGCGCATCGACGAGCGCCTGACCAC
>JALWUZ010000402.1 GCA_027079895.1 Anaerolineae bacterium | reverse complement strand
CGGGGTCTCCCGCACGCTCCTCTATGAACTGCGGGATCGCGCCCTGGACGCTATCGCCCAGGCCGTGCTGCCGCGAGAGTCCGGGCGTCCTGCTCAATCCACCACCGTAGAGGTGGACAAGGAGTTCATAGACCGGGCGATCGCCATCTTGCCGATTCTGAAAGGCAGCGTGCGGGATATTCAGTTGGGGCTGGAACTGCTCCTGGGCGTCACTCGCTCGGTGGGCTACATCAGCCAGACGCTCGCCGTGGCCGGTGAGCAAGCCGCCGCCCGTAACCGTGAGGTCAACGTGCCCCGGCCGGTTCTGGGCGAGGCCGACGAGATCTTCCAGGGACGGAAGCCCTGCCTCACGGTGGTGGATGGGCGTTCGTTCCTGGTACTGAACCTGACGCCCGCCGAATCCCGCGATGGCACAACCTGGGGGTTGGCCTACCTGGACTTGGTGGAGCGTGGGGTGCAGTTCCACGACCTGGCCGGCGACGGCGGCAGCGGACTGCGGGCCGGTGTGCGGGAAGCGGAGTTGGCCATCCCGCTGCGCCCGGACCTGTTCCACCTGTTGCGCGACGCCCGGCGTCACGCGCAACGGCTGGAACGAGCGGCCTACCGGGCCATCAAGACCGCCGAGCGGGCTCGGCGGGCCGACCTTCAGGCCCGTGGGCTCATCAGTCGGCGTGGACGCCCGCTCAAGGTCGAGGTGTCGTTGTCCCAGGCCGTGGCCGATGAGTCCGCCGCCATAGCGGCCTTCGACAACTACCGGTGGCTGCTCGGCGAGATTCGGCAGGCTCTAGAGCCGATCACGCCCGGACAGCAGGTTGTCTCGGTAGCCGAAGCCCGGGCCACCATCGAGACGGCCGTTGAGTTGCTCGCCGAGCTCCACGACTCGGCCATCACGGCCTTCGCTGCCGACCTCAGGGAGAAGTTGCCGGAGTTGCTGGCCCCGCTGGAATGGGTCGCGGAGCAACTGGCGGTGGTGTTCGAGGGGGTGGAGGTGGAAGATCAGGCGTCCATTCTGTGGGCCTGGCAACACCGCGAGGAGGTGGAGTGGGACAGCGCGGCCGATTTTCCGGCTGTCTTGCAGCCGGTGGTGCAAGCGGCGTGGGAGATCCTGGACTTGTTCCATCGCTCCTCCAGCCTAGCGGAATCTTTGCACAGTTGGCTGCGCCCATATTTGCAGATTCACCGGGGCATGCCCCGGTGGTTGCTGCCCTTGCTGCAATTGTGTTGGAATCACCATCGTTTTGAACGGGGACGACGGGCGGGGCACAGCCCGCTGGAGTTGGCCGGTGTTGAGAACCCCTTGTCACTGATGGAGGTGTTTGGCCAATTGCTAGACCCGAGGACAGCAACCCAACCGGCCTGATTTTTCAAGGTGCGGAAAGTGTCAACCTGTTTTCCAGGAAAAATGAACCACCCCAATA
>JALWUZ010000401.1 GCA_027079895.1 Anaerolineae bacterium | reverse complement strand
CCCATGAAACGCCGCAACAAAGTCAAGGACGCAGGTGCGAATCAACGACGAGCCGTCGCCAACGTCTCGGATCTGATGGCTTCGGAGGTGCTCACGGCTTCCCCCCAGGAGCCCCTCGGGGCCCTGCGGGAGCGTATGACGCACTGCGGCGTGCATGCCCTGCCGGTCGTCGATGAGGAAGACCACCCCCTGGGTATGGTCACCGTGACCGACCTGCTCGCCGAGGTATCCGACGACACCCCGGCAGAGGAGATCATGAGCCGTGACGTGACGGTGATTCCTGCATACTCCCGCGTGCATGACGCCGCTCGGGCGATGCTCAACCACCACACCCATCACCTGATCGTGACCCACGAGAAGAAGGTGATCGGGATCCTGTCGAGCTTCGACATCCTGCACCTGGTCGCGGACGGACGCTTCGTGCACAAGTCCGCTGTGCGCGGCTGACTCGATGGGCGAGGGCTGCTAGGCACCGGCCGCGGCCAGGACCTCGTCATCCGTCAGTTGCCGAGGCGTCTGCTTGGCCTTCGCCAGTACGCGGGAGACCCGCTCATCGGTCGGCTCCACCCCGTGTCGCTGAAGGACCCAGGTGACGTTGGACTTGCCGCTCATGGGACCCACGGCGATGACCTGCTGCAGGCCGAAGAGCTCCGCCGGGACGCCCGAGTAGACCCGGTTGGCGAGCCAGTGGTCGCCCTTGCGGAAGGCCTTGATCACGGCCGCGGCATGGACTCCCGTCGAGGTTTCGAAGGCGTCCTTGCCGAAGACCGGATAGTTGGGGGCGATGGGCAGGTCGATGTACTGCGAGGCCTTCTTGACGTAGGTGCCGAGGCTCGTCAAGTCACGGTCGATCCAGCCAAGGAGCTGGAGGTTGACCAGGAGCAGGTCCATCTCGGTGTTGCCGGTGCGTTCGCCAACTCCCATGGCGGTGCCGTGGATGCGCGTAGCCCCCGCCTCGATCGCGGCCAGAGCGTTGATCAACCCCAGTCCGCGATCTCGATGACCATGCCAATCGATCCCCACGTCGGCCCCGGACTCCTCGACGATGCCCTTCACGAAACGAATCAGCCGTCGCACCCCCGAGGGGGTGGCGTGGCCGCAGGTATCACAGACGCAGATGCGTTGAGTGCCGGCATCGATCGCGGTTTGATAGAGCGCACGAACGGTCTCGGGGTCGGCGCGGCTCGTGTCCTCGGTCACGAACATCGAGGGCAGGCCCTCCCGAGTGCAGAATGAGATCGCTTCCTTGACGAAGCCCAGCATGCGGTCCAGCTGCCAGTTTTCGGCGTACTGGCGGATCGGGCTGGAGCCGATGAAGGCGCAGACTTCGACCGGTGCTCCCACAGCCTGCTGGATGTCGGCGGCAGGGGCGATGTCTGCGATCAGCGTGCGACAGGCGACGTTGGGGGTGATCGAGAGAT
>JALWUZ010000400.1 GCA_027079895.1 Anaerolineae bacterium | reverse complement strand
CGTCATCCGCACGCGATTTTGTGGGGCTGGGGGACGCTGCTCTTTCTGTACCAGTCCACCCGCTGGGTCAAGGCGATGCGGTACGGGCTGCCGCTGTACCCGCTGTTCATCCTGATGGCCGCGTATCTGGTGCGGCGGCTGGTGTGCGGTGAGATGTCCCGTCGGCGGCGGTGGGCGGGGATGGCGGTCGGGACGGTCGTCGTGGTGGGAGCGGCGGTGTGGGCCTACGCGCTGCTTTCCATCTACCTGAAGCCGCATACCAGGGTGGCCGCCTCGCGCTGGATTTTCGCCCACGTGCCGACCGGCTCGGTGGTGGCGAACGAGCATTGGGACTGGGGGCTGCCGCTGCGGTTGGACGGGCACGATCCCTTCGGCGGGATGTACACCGGAATCGAGATGCAGAATTACAACGAGGACACGCCGGAGAAGCGAGAGCAGTTGTTCGGCTGGCTCGACCAGGCGGATTACATTTTCATCGCCAGCAACCGGCTGTATGCCTCGATCGCCCGGCTGCCGGCCCGTTACCCGCTGACGACGGCCTACTATCGGGCCCTCTTCGCCGGAGAACTAGGGTTCGACCTGGTGGCGGATTTCACCTCCCGCCCGGCGATTGGGCCATTCCAGTTCCCCGACCAGGAGTGCCCCTATCCGCTGATGGAGCCGACGGAGTACGTCTACCAGACGGAGCCGGTGAAAGTGTACCTGCCGCCGGCCGAGGAGGCGTTCAGCGTTTACGACCATCCGCGCGTGCTCATTTTCCGCAAGACGGAGCGGTACTCGCGGCAGTTGGTGGAGGAGGTGCTGGGTCAGATTGATGTGAGCCGGGCGTTGCAAGGGTTCACGCCGAAGCAGGCGACGGCGGCGCCGAATCTGCTGCGGTTCGACCGGCAGACGTGGGAGGAGCAGCAGGCGGGGGGCACGTGGTCGGCGATGTTCGACCGCGCGAGTCTGACGAACCGGTATCCGGGGCTGGCGGTGGTCGTCTGGTGGCTGGCGGCGACGGTGTTGGGCTGGCTGGCCTTCCCGTTGCTCTTCGTCGCCCTGCCCCGTCTGCGCGACCGGGGGTACGGGGTGGCGCGGGTGCTGGGGTTGCTGCTGGTGGCCTATTTCACCTGGCTGGTGGCCAGTCTGCACATCCTCCCGAACACGCGGGGGACGATTGTGCGCGGGGTGGTGCTGCTGGCGATGGTCGGCGGCGGGGTGGGCTGGTTCCGGCGGGCTGAGTTGGGCCGTTTTCTGCGCCGGAAGTGGCGTCTCGTCCTGCTGATGGAGGTGCTCTTCGCGTCGTTGTATCTCTTCTGGGTGGGGGTGCGGCTATTGCAGCCGGATTTGTGGCATCCGGTCGTCGGCGGGGAGAAGCCGATGGATTTCGCCTATCTGAACGCGGTGATGAAGTCCACCTGGTTCCCGCCGTACAATCC
>JALWUZ010000399.1 GCA_027079895.1 Anaerolineae bacterium | reverse complement strand
AAGACAACCGGGGAGGCCGCCATGGCAACGCAACACAAGAGCGGGAAAAAACATTCTCGTCGTTACTGGCAGAGGCATATCAGAGCGCAGCAGGAGAGCGGCCTGAGTCGAGCGGAATACTGCCGTCAGCAGAAACTCTCCTACCATGCCCTGACCTACTGGCAGAGAAAAGTTGGCAAAGCTTCTCCTGTCGGCCCTGCCCTGATGCCGGTACCGGTTGAGAAGCTACTCCCGCCGTCCGGGCGCGGCCAGGGAACTGGAGTGAAAATCATCCTGAACAACACTGTCGCCATAGAAGTCGGTGACCAGTTCTCGCCACAGACCCTTCACCGGGTACTTGCGGTACTGGAGCAGCGGTAATGTTTTATCCCGGCTCCCCAACCCGGGTTTACATCGCCCCGGGTGTCACCGACATGCGTAAGGCCATCAACGGGTTGTCCCTGCTGGTGACCGACCAGCTGGAGCTCGACCCCTTCTCCGGTCACCTCTTTGCTTTCTGCAACCGGAAACGGGACATGGTCAAGATTCTCTACTGGGACCGTAATGGATTCTGCCTCTGGCAGAAACGGCTGGAGAAGGACCGGTTCCGGTGGCCCGATACCCCGGATGATGTCCTTGCCGTACAGAGACATGAGCTGACCTGGCTGCTGGATGGTTTGAGTCTGGAGCAGCGGACTGCTCACCGGGAACTGCACTATGAAACAGTGATATAAAAATGGCCATTTTTTCATCTTTTTCTTGCAATTTCAGTATATTGAGTTATATATACCGGCATGGCTCCAGATATCGCGACATTACCGGATGACCCGGCTGTCCTCAAGCAGATGCTGGTCGATTCTCACCATGTGATAACCGACCTTCAGGACAGCTTTGACAGGGAAACCTCCATACTCCTTGAGCAGATTCGCCTGTTGCGAGCCCAGCTCTATGGGCGCAAGAGTGAAAAGGTCATCCCCCAGGACGGCCCCCAGCCCTTGTCCCTGTTTGATATGCCGGAGCCTGAAGGGATCGAGGATGAACCGGAGGAGAAAGCCCATGTCTCCGGACATTCCCGGAAAAAGCGGGGCAGAAAACCACTCTCCGATGACCTGCCCCGGAAAGAGGTTGTCCACGATATCGACGAGAAAGACAAGGTCTGCGCCTGTGGCTGTGAGCTCAAGAAGATCGGGGAGGAAACCTCGGAACAGCTGGACATCGTCCCGGCAAAAGTCCAGGTGATCCGTCATATCCGTCCCAAGTACGCCTGTCCCGCATGCGAAGGGGTGGAAGATGACGGCCCCACGGTCAAGATCGCTTCTGCCCCAGCCCAGATTATTCCGAAGTCCATTGTATCCCCCAGCCTGCTGGCCCATATCCTGACCGGCAAGTTTGTCGACCATCTCCCTTTCTACCGGCAGGAGAAACAACTGTTCCGGCTGGGCG
>JALWUZ010000398.1 GCA_027079895.1 Anaerolineae bacterium | reverse complement strand
CTATTAAATAATCATAATTAAGCCTCCTTAAATTATTATTATAGAGCTTCATATAATCCTCATTGAAGCTATGCAATAAGATAACGTCTCCGTAATTTGATAGAAAATTCACTATATTTCCGTTAATATTGTGATAATCGTATGGATCATCGTAAAGTATTTTACAAGCTTCATCTATACCACTTCCCGGTATAACTATAAACAAATCTTTATTTAGTGATGATGGGTTCTTTTTCTTATAAAAGAATGAACACTTATTAAAGTATTTGAATATATTATTATTCCACTTAAGCACACTTACGTTCCACAAGATCTTTTCAAGCCTAAAATCTTTGAAAGTTGAGGTTTTTACAAAGCGCAAATCTAATTTTCTTAAGTCATCTATCCAAGAGAAAAGTTCCTCCATATTTTCAATAGGCTGATATATCTGGATAACCGATTCATCTATAGGGACAGAGAAAACGTCATCAATCAAGGATTTAATACCACCTTTATCGCGAACAGTTTTGTAGATTCTTGGTTTTTTCCACAAAAGCCTTTTTATGAACCTTTTTGCATAAACAATCATAAGTTGTTCAGTATTCTGACGTATTCTTTAGCTAATTCAATTCCCAGATTTTTATTAAACCATTTTCGAGAATTTACCCCTATCCTTTTATACTTTAAAGGATTTACCTTATAATCCTTAAATACCGCGAAAATATCATTCCTGTCTTTCGCATGTATTATGGGTGAAGTTCTGAACTTATGATTAGTCGGTAAACCTTCCATGTTATTTATTATAGGGATACCTACGGCCAAAGCTTCATACACTACACTTCCTACATCTGGAGTTTTTGCAAATGCGTTTGTAGCAAATGTAGCTTTTGATAACCCTAACAATATATATTTTCTTTCCATTGTAGGCATAAATTTAACGTATTTTTCTATGCCTAACTTATTTACAAGTAACTTTGCTTCACGAATATCCTCTCCATATTCAAACAGGACAAGTATTGGATCCCTAAATAACCCTTCCTCCACAACCTTTGCAAAAGCGTGTATAACCTCTTGATTTCCTTTTGATACTCCATATGCATCTGGTCTAAACATCTGTCTTGCATGGTTAAAAACGATAAAATCTTTACCTTGTAAAAATTGCCACCTTTTCTCATGCTCCCGTTCATCAACATCTTTTTCCCAATACACCATAGGAATACCTATATTTAAAACCTTGTCCTTATCCAAACCGAGCTTGTTTATACTTAGACTGATAGGTTCATATTCCAAATTTGCAATTACTACGCTTGCTCTTAATATACCTTTGATTTGAAATCGCCTTAAATAGGCATATAATAACCTTTTTTTACTAAAAAAAGGGAATTTATTAGGAAAACATACTTCATACAAATCGCTTCCGTATGGAATAAACATATCTATGTCTATACC
>JALWUZ010000397.1 GCA_027079895.1 Anaerolineae bacterium | reverse complement strand
GCGGCGTTCTCCCGCCGCCGGGCGGTGAACTCCTCCAGCCGGTCCATCTGCGCCAGCCCGATGGCGGCGTGCAGGTCGCTCATCCGCAGGTTGTAGCCCAGGAACTCGTAGTAGTACCGCTTCCGCGAGCCGTGACTGCGCAACATGCGGCACTTTTCGGCGAACGCTTCGTCGTCGGTGGTGATCATCCCCCCCTCACCGGACATGACGTTTTTCGTCGCGTAGAGGCTGAAACAGCCGGTGCCGAAACTGCCCACCGGACGTCCCTTGTACCGCGCTCCAATCGCCTGCGCCGCGTCCTCGATGACCAACAGATCGTGCCGCCGGGCTATGTCCAGAATCGCGTCCATATCGCAGGGGTATCCGTACAGATGCACCGGCAGAATCGCCCGCGTCCGCTCCGTGATGGCCGCCTCGATCAAGGCCGGGTTCAGGTTGAACGTCTCCTCCTCGATGTCCACGAAGACCGGTTTCGCTCCGGTGAACAGGATCGAACTCACGGTGGCGATGAACGTGAACGAGGTCGTGATGACCTCGTCGCCGGGGCCGATGCCGTGCGCCAGCAGCGCGATGTGCAACGCCGTCGTCCCCGACGAGGTGGCGACGGCGTACTTCGTCCCGCACACCGCGGCGAACCGTTCCTCCAACGCCTTCACGCGCGGCCCCTGCACCAGCATGCCGGAATCCAGCACCTCCAGGACGGCCTGCTTCTCGGCCTCCCCAATCACAGGTTTGGCTATCGGAATCATTCTATTTTCCTCCAGTCTGATTTGCTGACCGAGACCGTCGTCCCGCACTGCGGGCAGCGCAGCACGACTATCTCGTCCTCCTCGCGCTCTTTCTCCAAACGCTCGCCGCACGGGCAGACGAACCCGTGCAGCCGGGCCGGATTGCCGTACACCAGCCCGTAGGCGGGCACGTCCCGCGAGACGACGGCCCCGGAGCCGATCATCGCCCATTCCCCCACCGTCACCCCGCAGACGAGGACGGCGTTCGCGCCGATGGCCGCCCCGCGCTTGACCACCGTCTCGCTCACCACCCAGTCGTCCCCCGCCTTGAGCGACCCGTCGGGGTTGATGGCCCGCGGACGCTTGTCGTTGGTGAACACGCAGTGCGGCCCGCAGAACACCCCATCTTCCAGCGTGACGCCGTGATAGATCGAGACGTAGTTCTGCACCTTGACGTTATCGCCCAGCGTCACCCCGGCGTCCACGTAAGAGCCCTTGCCGATGATGCAATTCCGTCCGATGCGGGCCCCTTCCCGCACCTGCGCCTGATGCCAGATGGAGGTGCCGTCGCCGATCTCCGCCTGCTCCGAGACCTCCGCCGTCGGATGAATCCTGATGCCCATCAATCCCCCTTTCATTTCGTTTTGACGTTACCGCTCAGAACCCGCGCCCCGCCTGGGAGCGGTTCTGCTCCTCCAACA
>JALWUZ010000396.1 GCA_027079895.1 Anaerolineae bacterium | reverse complement strand
GGGCTGGCGGCGACGCTGACCGCCCTGGCCGCCCTCCGAGGACTCGAAAACGGCGGTCGCCGCTGGTGGTGGCTCTACTCCGTCGCCGCCGCCCTGACCCTCTACGCCCACAACCTGGGCGGCGTCCTCCTCCTCGCGCTCCACATCCTGGCCCTCCTGCGGCGGGACTGGCTGTCCCGGCTCCCCGCGCTGCTGCTGGCCGACGGCGGCGCACTGCTCCTCTTCGCCCCCTGGCTGCTGGGCGTCCTCCCCGGTCAACTGGGCTTCGTCGGGCGCGGCTACTGGCTGACCCCGCCCGGCCTCCGACAGGCCATCCGCGCCGCAATGCTCCCCCTCCTCACCTTCTACGAGCCGCCGCCCACCTGGGTACTGGCGTCGGGGCTGGTCGGCGGTCTGCTCCTGCTGATACTGCTCCCGCTGCACGCCCTCCGCACCCACTCGGCGGCCCTCCACTGCCTCCTGCTGACTTGGGCGCCGGTGGCGACCCTGTTCATCCTCTCCGCCTGGCGCCCGGTCTATCTGGAACGGGCCTTGCTCCCGTCCGCCCTGTTCTACCTGATACCGACCGCCTGGCTCCTGACCGGCGGACGTCTGCCGCGTTTTCTGCGGGCTGCGCTCCTGGCGATTTGGCTGTTGACGGCCGCCGGCTCGCTGACGGCTCACTACACCTACACCGGCTTCCCGCGCCCGCCGTTCCCGGAGGTGGCCGACTACCTGCGGGAGCGCGTCCGCCCGTCGGAAGACGCCCTCGTCCACACCAACAAACTGACCTACTTCCCGCTCCGCTACTACGCCCCCGACCTGCCGGGCCGCTTCTTGGCCGACCCGCCGGGCTCTCCCCAGGACACCCTGGCCTACCCCACCCAGGAGGCGTTGGGTCTCTTCGCTACCCCGACCATCACCGAGGCGGTGGGGGCCGCCGGACGGGTCTACCTGGTCTACTTCCCCCGCGAAGTGGCCGAGATGCGGGCGGCGGGTCGGGAACACCCCGCGCTGACCTGGCTCGAACGCCACGGCGACCGCGTGGAGACGGCCCGCTTCGCCGACCTGACCGTCGCCACCTTCGCCCTCCACGACCGCTAGCCGCGCCCATCTCAACAACATCTAAACACTCCCTTTACACCATCCCAAAGACGACCTGGTACAATCGAGATACCCTGCGACGAAAGGAGGACTCCGATGAAACGCTACCTGCTCATCAGCCTGCTGCTCTTGCTCTCCATCGCCTGCGGCCTGAGCACGCCGACCTCCTCCCCGACCGCGAAGAGTGGCTCACCGACCTGGCCATGCTCCTGGACCTGGACGTCCTCCCATCCGTCCAGTCCCTGAACACAGACCCCCAGCTCAAGCTCTTCCCGAGCACCATGCCCGCGGACGAGGCTAGAAAGCTCGTGGACGAGTATGGCCTCGTGGACGTAGACCGCCTCCTGGAG
>JALWUZ010000395.1 GCA_027079895.1 Anaerolineae bacterium | reverse complement strand
GAGGCAGCGTGACGGTGGCCGTCGGCGGCTCCGCCGTAGCGGTGGCCGTCGGCGGCCCGACGGTGGGAGTCGCCATCCCTGCCAACTGGCAGGCCAGCAGCAGGAGCGACATCAGCGGCAGCACTTTCGTAAGGGTTTTCATTTTCGCACCTCCATGCTATACTCCCTCCGATTATAGTACAGCCCACCTGAAGGACAAACCGGATGAACGACCTGGAGGCTATCTTGCAGAAATACGGCCGCCGTCACATCCTCCAACCGGGCGAAATTCTCATCCGCCAGGGCGCGGCCAGTGACGGCATCTACTACCTCGAAACGGGCGAATTGGGAGTCTACTGGGAAGACGGCGAGACCGCCTTCCTCCTCTCCCTGATTGCGGAAGGGGAGATCGTGGGGGAGATCGGCGCGGCGACCGGCGGCCCGCGCACGGCGACCGTCCGGGCGACCCAGGAGTCCCACGTCATCCACATCTCCGAGGCCGACTTCCACCGCGCGATGAAGGAGGACCCCCGACTGGCGGCGGAGGTCATCAGCACCATCGGCTGCCGGCTCAGCGACGCCAACGTCGCCCAGGTGACGCTGGGACGCTCCTACCGGCAGGCCATCGAGCGCGTCCACGCCCTCCGCACCCAGAAGGCCCGCTTGGAGGAACTGCTCCAGTTGCGGGAAGAACTCGCCAATATGATCGTCCACGACCTGCGCAACCCGCTGAGCGTCATCTCCTCCGGCCTCGACCTCCTGCGAGATACGCCCGGCGCGGTGTCATCGGAGGAGTACATCCAGGCCGCCGTCGAAGCGATGGAGCAATCGGCCCGGCGCATGCAGCGTATGGTGAACATGCTCCTCGACATCACCCACCTCGAGGAGGGACGGCTGCAACTCAACCGTCAGCCGCTGGACATCGCCTCCATCATCGCCGCGGTGAAGGCCGAGGAGGACTCCCTGGCCGAAAGTTACCGCATCTTCCTGGAAGCCCGCTTGCCGGAACATCTCCCGCCGGTGCTGGCGGACCGCGACTTGATCTTGCGGGTGCTCTTCAACCTCCTGGACAACGCGCTCAAGTTTACCCCGACCGGCGGCCAAGTGCGCATCGAGGCCGAGCGAAAGGGGGACTGGGTAGAAGTCCGCGTCCTGGACACCGGCCCCGGCATCCCCCTCGCCGAGCGGGAGCGCGTGTTCGAGAAATTTACCCAGGTGCGGCGACCGGTGCGTACCCGCAGCGGGACGGGGCTGGGCCTGGCCTTCTGCCGGATGGCGGTGGAGGCGCACGGCGGGCGCATTTGGGTGGATAGCGGCCCCAAAGGGGTCGGCAGTTGCTTCTTCTTCACCGTCCCTCTGGCGCAGGAGGAAGAGGCGTCTTCCTCTCCCCCCGACTCTCCCCAGCCGGCCGTCTGATTCGGAGGTTCGTTTATGCCCGCCACGGCAGCCGATTACCGGGCTTCGTCGGCCATCATCATCCTCATCCTGCTGGTCGCCCTCTTCTTCCGCACCTACGACCTGACCGGTGTCCCGCCGGGGCTGGATGGAGACGAGATGTTCAACGGCTGGGACGCCGCGCGGGTCTGGAAAGGCGACCTCCACGTCTACTTCCCCGCCAACTACGGGCGCGAGCCGCTCCAAATCTACCTGATGGCCCTGGCGATTCGACTGCTGGGCGTGCGCGTCTGGGCCTTGCGGCTGACCTCCGTCCTCGGCGGGCTGGCAGGCATTTTGTTCACCTGGACGCTGGCCGTCCGCCTCTTCAACCGGCGGGTGGCCGCCCTGACGACCGCCCTGCAAGCCGTCTCCCTGTGGCCGGTGCTGCTCAGCCGCGTCGCGCTGCGGGCCGTCTTCCTGCCCGCCTGCGAGACCATCGCCCTCTACGCCCTCTGGCGCACGCTGGAAGAGCGGAGCGTCCGCATGGCAGTGATGGCCGGGCTGTTCGGCGGCCTGACCCTCTACACCTACACCTCCGCCCGCGCCTTCCCCCTCGTCCCGCTCCTCTGGCTGCCGACTTACCTCCTCACCGCACCCGCCGCCGGACGCGCCGTGCGCCGGCTGATGCTGGCCGCCCTGGTCGCCGTCCTGGTCGTCCTGCCACTGGCCCGCTTCGCCCTCGTCCACCCGACCCTGTTCAATCAGCGGGTACACGCCCTCGACTTCGAGTTGAACCGGCTGCGCAGCGGCGACCTCGCTCCCCTACTGACCTCGGTGTGGCAGACGGCGCGCATGTTCACCCAGACCGGCGACCACGAATGGCGGTACAACTTCTCCGGGCGTCCGATTTTCGACCCGCTGACCGGCCTCTTTTTCTACGTCGGACTGCTCGTCGCCCTGTTCCGCCTGCGCCGTCCGGCCTACTCCCTGGTGCTGATCTGGCTGGCGGTCATGCTCCTGCCGACGATTCTCAGCATCGGCACCCCATCTTTCTGGCGGGCGAGCGGAGCCCTGCCCCCCATCTACCTGCTCCCCGCCCTCGGCGCCGACTTCCTCTACCAACGGCTCCTGCGCCCCCATTGGCCCGCCGTCTCCCGCCTGGCGGCCCCCGCCGTCGCCGCCGGATTGCTCCTCCTGGGAGGCGACACCTGGCACGCCTATTTCGACGAGTGGGCCCGTCACCCCCAGGTCATCCACACCTACGAGGCCGACCTGGCCGCCGCCGCCCGCTACCTGAACGAGTACACCCCCTCCGACACCCCGGTATGGGTTTCCAGCGACTACCCCAGCGACCTGAGCCGCATCCTCCTCGGCCTCCAGACTACCTACCCAGGGCCAATCCGGTGGTTCGACGGCAACCTGGTCACGGTCTGGCCGGCCGGATGGGCTGGTCGGGACGTGCTGCTGCTCTTCACCCAATCCTCTCCGCCGAACCCGGACGCGCGGGCCGTCCTGGGGGACTACCTGATCTACCGCGAGAACGACGGGGCCGGCCGCCCGCAGTTGTGGGTCTACCGCATCCCCGGCGCGGCCCTGTCCCGCTCGCCGTGGCAGCCGGAGCATCAGCGCGGCGGTCGCTTCGCCTACAACCGCGAGATCGTCGGCTACGACGCCCCGACTCAGGTTCGACGGCAGAGCGCGGCCGTCGTCACCATCTACTGGCGCGTGCCGCCGGACGTGCAGTACGACCTCAACGACCTGCCCTTCAGTTTCGTCTGCCTGCGGGACGCGGCGGCGGGCCGCTGTTTGGACGAGCCCCAGGCCCACTACGTGGCCTATCCGCCATGGGACTGGACCACCGGCGACCTGGCGGCCCAGCGGTACACCGTCACCGTCCCGGCCTACCTCCTGCCGCAGACCGGCGACTTTCACGTCGGCATGTTCACCAGTCGGGGGGAGATCAGTTTCGCCGACGAGGAGCACGCCGGCGTGCCCCTGCTCATCGGCCCCATCGAAGTCACCGGCACGGCGACGCTCGCGCCGCAGTGGGACGCCGACACCCCCATCCTCAACGGCGACCTGGCCCTCACCGGCTACCACGTGCCGGACACCGCCGCCCCCGGCAGCACGGTACAGGTCGAACTGCACTGGCAGGCGGTGCGGCCTCCGGCCACCGACTACGCCGTCCGCCTGGAACTGCGCTCCTGTGCCGCCGACGGCCCCTCCGTCGCGGTGGAGGAAGTCCTGGGTGCGCCCCGGCACCCGACCGGTCGCTGGGTAGGCGGCGAACCGGCCTACACCTTCCACGACCTGCGCCTCCCCCCTGACCTGGGCAACGGCGAGTGCCGGGTCACGCTGACGTTGCTCACGGCGGACACGCGCCGGCCGGTCGCGCCCGCCCTCACCCTGGGGACGCTCGCGGTCTCCGGTCGCCCGCACAACTTCGCGTTGCCCATGCCCCAGCACCCGTTGACGGCCACCTTCGGCTCCGTCATCCGGCTGCTGGGCTTCGACTTCACGCCCATCGAGCCTGCGCCGGGGGGACAGGTCGCGGTCGTGCTGTACTGGCAGGCCATCCAGACGATGGACGCGGACTACAAGGTCTTCGTCCACCTCTACGACCCGACCGCGCCGGGGATGCTGATCGGCCAGCGGGACAGTCCGCCGGGGAACGGGGAGTTCCCCACGTCCGGCTGGCTGCCCGGCGAGGTCGTGACCGATCCCTACACCGTCCCCATCGAGCCGGACGCCCCCCAGGGCGAGAGCGCGGTCGGCGTCGGCCTCTACCTCCCCACCACCGGCGAGCGGCTGCCGGTGACGGTGGACGGCGTCCGGCAGCCGAACGACGTGCTCATCATCACCGCCATCGAGATCCGTTGAGAAAAGCAAGGAGTAATCGCTATGACCAAACCGCTTTCTTTCCAACAAGTCATCCTCCGCCTGCAACAGTTTTGGGCGGAGCGCGGCTGCCTCCTCTGGCAGCCCTACAGCGAAAAGGTCGGCGCGGGCACGATGAACCCCGCGACTGTCCTGCGCGTCCTGGGGCCGGAACCCTGGAACGTCGCCTACGTCGAACCATCCTACCGCCCCGACGACGGTCGCTTCGGCGACAACCCCAACCGCATGCAAATGCATACCCAGTTCCAGGTCATCCTCAAGCCGGACCCCGGCAACCCCCAAGAGGTCTACCTGGAAAGCCTCTACGCCCTCGGCATCCACCGCGCGGAGCACGACATCCGCTTCGTCGAGGACAACTGGGAAAGCCCCGCCCTCGGCGCCTGGGGGCTCGGCTGGGAGGTCTGGCTGGACGGCCTCGAAATCACCCAGTTCACCTACTTCCAGCAGGCCGGCGGATTCCCCCTCGACCCGGTCTCAGTGGAGATCACCTACGGCCTGGAGCGCATCGTCATGTTCCTCCAAAACGTCCGCTCCGTCTGGGAGATTGACTGGGACGGGCGGCTCACTTACGGCGACGTTCTCCTCCGCCCCGAAATCGAGCACTGCCGCTACGACTTCGAGTTGGCCGACGTGGAGCGGCTGAAGCAGATGTACGACCTCTTCGAGGCGGAGGCCCGCAGTTGTCTGGCGGAGGGGCTGGTCATCCCGGCCCACGACTACATCCTGCGCTGCTCCCACACCTTCAACCTCCTGGACACGCGGGGGGCGATCGGCGTCACCGAGCGGGCGACCTACTTCCACCGCATGCGCGACCTCTCGCGGCAAGTGGCCGAGGTCTACGTCGCCCAGCGGGAGGAGATGGGTTTCCCCTGGATGGCGGCCTCAGCCCCCTCGACCGCCCCCGCGCCGCCCACGGCTCCCACCGGCGAGATGGCCGCCGCCGACGCCCTCCTGGAAATCGGCACCGAGGAACTCCCCGCCGCCGACCTCGACGCCGCGCTGGCGCAACTGCGGGAACTCGCCCCGGCC
>JALWUZ010000394.1 GCA_027079895.1 Anaerolineae bacterium | reverse complement strand
GAGCACCTCCCCAGCAAGGATGCCCTATTTTCGCCGAAGAAACGCATTTTGGCAACCCCGCCTGAACGAGGGTAGAAGTGGGGGGTTGATACGGAGGCCCCGGTTTGCTTCGAAATCCCTGGCGACGGCCTTCTTGCCAAAGTAAAGAAGTGTGGTAAAATCTCCCCGCTCAAGTCTGGCCCGCTAGCTCAATTTGGCAGAGCAGGGGACTCTTAATCCCTTGGTTACAGGTTCGAGTCCTGTGCGGGTCACAGAACAACCTCACGGGCCCGGTGGCCGGTGAGGTTTTTGTTTCGCCGCGTTTCGAGATGACACCGGATACCGAAACCATCATCACCCTACACAACCTGCTCCTGGCGGAGTACGGAGAGCCGGAGCCGCCCCGCCGCGACCCCGTCGCCACGCTGGTGCTGACCATCCTCTCGCAGAACACCAACGACCGCAACCGAGACCGGGCCTACGAGCGGCTGCGGGCCCGTTTCCCCACCTGGGAGGCGGTGCGGGACGCGCCGGAGGCCGCGCTGGTGGAGGCTATCCGCCCGGCGGGACTGGCCCCTACCAAAGCCCCCCGCATCCAGAACGCCCTGCGGCGCATCACTGCCGAGCGGGGCGCGGTGACGCTGGACTTCCTGGATTCGATGTCGGTGGAGGAGGGGCGGGCGTGGCTGACGAGCATCCCCGGCGTCGGGCCCAAGACGGCGGCCATCGTGCTCCTGTTCGCCCTGGGCAAGCCGGCCTTCCCGGTGGATACCCACGTCCATCGGGTCACGCGCCGCCTGGGACTGATACCGGAGCGCACGAGCCGCGAGAAGGCCCATCGGCTGCTCGAAGCCCTCATCCCCCCGGAGATCTACTACCCCTTCCACATCAACCTGATCGAGCACGGACGGGCGGTGTGCCGCGCCCGTCGCCCGGAGTGCGAGCGGTGCGTCCTCCGCGAGCACTGCGCCCAGACCGTTCGCCCCCGCTGACCACAGCCAACGCCAGCATAAAGGCCAGCGCCAAGTCCGGCGCGAACAGTGCGTTGTCCACCAGGCCGTGCGCCAGCATAGCCGCCACCCCGCCCACCAGCCCCGCCGTCACCACCGGCGACCGACGTCGCTCCCGTCGGGCGGCCCGGAGGAACGTCGCCAGCAGCCAGAGCCCGACGAACGGCCCCACTGCCCCCAGCCGGGCCCAGTGGTCGAGGTAGATGTCGTGCGGCTGGTCGAGGTCGAACTCCTCCCAGGCGGAGGGGAGCACGTAGCGGGTGCGGTAGGCGGCCTGGAAGTTGCCGGGCCCGATGCCGAACAGGGGGTGCTCTCTGAGCAACGTCAGCGTGCTGCGCCACACTTGCAGGCGGAAGAAGGTGCTCCCCCGACGCAGGTCGAGCAGGCCGGCGAAGCGCGGCACGTGTAGCAGCGGGAGCAGGAGCAGCAGCCCGACGAGCACCAGCCC
>JALWUZ010000393.1 GCA_027079895.1 Anaerolineae bacterium | reverse complement strand
TGAGGCGATTATTGTTGGTGCTGCGGTGGCGGTCGCCCTGGCGCGGGGGGTCAGGGTCGCCGGCGGGACCGGCACCAGCGTGGCCGGGGGGACGACGACCGGCGTTCCTCGCGGGGTCAGGTCGGAGGCGATCTCCGTCGGGAGGAGGGTCAGCAGGTAGGAGTCTTCGGGCGGATGTGTGTTGATGGGGGTCAGGAGCACTTCGTTGGGGTCCACGGTGGACAGCATCCCGGCGGCCACCGTCCACATCGGCGGGGTCTGAACCGCCTGTTGAGCAGTTCCCAGCAAGCAGAAGAAGCTCAGCAGGATGACTGCCAGGAAAATCAGAAGTTCGAGCGGGCCGCCGTGTCTCCCCGTCATCGCCGGTCTCCTGGGACTACACTTCCGGCACCGACATCGCCGGCAGGGTGACGGTGAAGGTGCTCCCCTTGCCGACCGCGCTGGTCACGGAGATGGTGCCGTTGTGCGCTTCGATGATCGCTTTGGCGACGTAGAGCCCCAATCCCAGGCCGCGCACGTCTCCCTCGGTGACGTTCGTCACTCGGTAGAAGCGGTCGAAGAGTCGCTCCTGGTCTTGGGGGGATATGCCGATGCCGGTGTCGCTCACCTCGAAGATCACCTGTTGGTCGGCGGCACGCAGGGAAACCGTCACGTGGCCGCCGGCCGGGGTGTACTGCATGGCGTTGCGCACGAGGTTGATGATGGCCCAGCGCAGCCGGCGGGTGTCGGCTTCCACGATCGGCAGCGAGGCGGGGATGTCGGTGTGGAGCGTGAGCCCTTTGTCCTCCATCTGGGGCCGGTACTCTTCGAGGATTTCCTCGATGAACAGGTTGAGGAGCACCGGCTGACGCTGAAGCCGCAGCCGCCCGCCGGCCTCCATCTCCGAAAAGTCCAGTAACTCGTTGATCATCGCCACCAGGTTGTCGGTGTGGCGGCAGATGGTCTCCAGGAAGTTGCGCTGATTGTCGTCCAGTTCGCCGCCGGCCCCGGAAAGGAGCAGTTCGCCGTATCCTTTGATGGCGGTCAAGGGGGTGCGCAGTTCGTGGGAGACGTGGGTGATGAAGGCGTCCTTGAGTTGTTCGGCGGCGACTTCGGCGGTCACGTCCCGCATGACGATGACGGTGCCCAGCCGCTCCCCCTCCTCGGTGCGCACGTCGGCGGAGTGGACGGTGATGACTTTGCGCCCTACCTCGAAGCGGCGGTGTTCTTTGACCCAGGTGCCCTCCTCGCCCACCGTCTTCCCCTCGTAATCGGCCATCAGTTCGCGCAGCGGCGACAGGAGGAATCCGGCGGCCAGTTCCTCCAGGAGGTTCTCGGCGGCTTTGTTCAGGGGGTGGAACTCGCCGTCGGTGTCTTCCAGCACGACGCCGTCGCCGATGCTGGCGAGGATGGCCCGCAGCCGTCCGAGGGCCTCTTCCAGTTCGTGGGTGCGCTCTTCCAGCC
>JALWUZ010000392.1 GCA_027079895.1 Anaerolineae bacterium | reverse complement strand
GACTGCTCACGGTGGCGGCGACCGCATCTGGCGGCACAACGTCTCCTGGCGGCCGGTCTTCGACCCGCTCCTGGGGCTGATGTTCCTCCTGGGCCTGGTCGTGGCCCTCCGTCGCGCCCGACGGAGCCCGGCCGCCCTGCTGCTCATCGTCTGGACGGCGGTGATGAGCCTGCCGACCGTCCTGGCGGAGGACGCGCCTCACTTCCTGCGGGCCGTCGGCCTTCTGCCGCTGATCGTCCTCCTGCCCGCGCTGGGCCTGGATTGGCTCTGGACGCGCCTCGCCCGCCCCCGCCCCTGGCTCGCTCCCCTCGTGGCGGCGGGCGTCATGGGCGGCGGGCTCGTCAGCACGGCGTGGGCCTATTTCGGCGACTACGCCCGCGCCCTCCAGACGGCCTACTGGTTCGAGGAGGGCGCGGTCGGCCTGGCGGGGAGCGTCAACCGCTTCCTCGGCGCGGGATGGGACGGAGAGCGCATGCTCCACGCCCCCGCCGCCGATCGCCGCGTCTACCTGGAGCGCGGACTGTGGGAGCAGTGGCCTCAAGTGCGCTTCCTCGTCGGCCCGTCGGCGGCGGTGACGCTCCTCCCCGCCGCCCCGCCGTCCGACCTCGGCGCGGGGGTAGCGGTCTTCGTCTGGCCCTACGGCGACTACGCGCCGGCCCTGACCTTGCTCCCCCATCCGGCGGAGGTCTCCGTCGAGGAGGGGCCGCTCTCCCAGGGCGACCGTGACCCTCGGCCCTACACCACCTTCCTGGCCTTCTACGCCCGCCCGCCGACGGAGGGGACGGTCGTCGCCCGCTTCGGCGCGGGGGTCGAACTGCTGGGGACGGAGGTCACGGCGGCGGACGGCGAGCGGGTGCGGGTGCGGCTCATCTGGCGGGCGACCGCGCCGGTGGATGAGGACTACACCGTCTTCCTGCACTACCTGCGGGACGGGGAGCGCATCGCCCAGGGGGATAGCCGCGCCGCCGGGGGGCACTATCCCACCACCGCCTGGCGGCCCGGCGACGTGATATGCGACGACCACTTCTTGGTGGGGATCGGGGAGCCGCAGCCGGGGCGCGACCGGCTGCGCTTCGGCCTCTGGCGGCCGGAGAGCGGCGCACGGCTGCCCATCCTGGACGAGGCCGGCAACCCGGCGGGGGACTGGCTGGAGGTGCCGGTCGTCGAGGACTGAAAAAAGAGCAAGGCCGACGCTTTTGAGGCGTCGGCCCGGTGTGGTGGAGATGGCGGGAATCGAACCCGCGTCCGAAGAATTCGGTCAGGGACATCTACAAGCTTAGTCGGCTGTTCGCTTCTCGCCTGGGGAGTCGCCGCCGACCGCGCTGCACCCAGGCCAAGCCGATGGGAGCCGAAACTCCCTCTTGAGCGTCCGTATCGGCGTCGGGACGCCGCACGCCGGCCTTGTTACGCCCGGCCCCCGACCCGCCGGCGCGAGGCCGGGGCGGACGTGA
>JALWUZ010000391.1 GCA_027079895.1 Anaerolineae bacterium | reverse complement strand
CGTCCGGCCAGGGGGCGGCGGGTGAACAGGCTCTCCCGCACCGTCAGCAGATTGTCGCCCAACTGCGGGGCGCGGGCCAGCAGTCCCCGGAAGACGAGCGCGTTGGCGAAGGCCGGATGTTCCCCCACCGCCGAGGGCGCCAGGCGCACCCGGAAATAGAGCGGCTTCAGGCGGTGCTTGGCGTCCATCACTTGCTTCAGATGGGCCAGGTACGGCCCCCGCTCCGGCTGCCGCAGGCGGTGATGGATGAGCGTCTCGCGCCGGGCGGCGTCGGGACACGCGCCGCAGCCCAGGCAGCGACCGGGCCCGTCGGCGTCCCCCAGGCAGTACCCCTCGTCGGAGGGGTGGCGGTACTGCCGGTACAGGAACTCCGCCGGAATGCGCGAGCGGACGAAGGCGAGCGGGAAGGGGTAGTGCGGCCCTTTGACGCCCAGGAAGTCGGCGTTCCAGTGCCCGGCGCGTTCCAGGTGACGGCGCAGCGCGTCCCAGTAGCCGGGCGGGAGGCGTCCGGCGAAGTGATGCCCTTGCCGCGCCAGGGCCGTCAGCGGCTCGACCAGCCAGTATCCGCCCAACGCCAGCACCTGGGTGACGGCGTACTCCGGCCAGTCGTAAGCCAGCCGGAACTCGAAGCCGTTGGTCTCGCAGGCCGATTTGACCGCGCCGATGAGCGGTCGCCAGTGCGCCGGGTCGAGGAACAGGCGGTCGTAGCGCAGCGGGGTAAACGGCATGCGCACCAGGAGGCCGAAACTGAAGATGATGCGGATGCGCCGCCGGAGGGCGCGGCGCGTCTCCTTGAGCCAGCGGAGGAAGCGGCGGAACTCGGCGATGTCCGTTTCGGTCTCGTAGCCGGTGAGGATGTAGAACAGTTTGACGCGCCGGATTTCCTGCTCCAGGAGGCGGCGGAGGACTCCGGTCAGGGCCTCGTCGGAGAGGCTCTTGCGCAGCCAGTCCCGCAGCCGCCGACTGACCCCCTCGACCCCCAGAGTGAACTCCCGCTTGTCCGCCAACACCTCGGCCTCCAACAGATACTCCGCCCGATGGAGGATGTCTATCCGCTGGCTCTTGAGCCCCACCCGGTCGAAGAGGCGGTGCAGGGCGGGGAGCAGGGTCAGGATGTCGCTGTGGGTGTTGAAGTTGAAACTGTACAGGTTGATCTCCTCCACGCCGTGAGCCTGCTTGAGACGCCGGGCGGCGGCGAGCAGGTCGGCGGCGGGCAGTTCCCGATACGGCTTGCGGTCATACCCCTCGAAGCAGAAGGCGCAGAAGGCCGGGCAGCCGTAGGTGATTTGGAGGTGGGCGGTGTGGGCCTCCGGGCCGTCCAGGAGGGGATAGTCCAGCGGCAGGAGAGCGACCGCCGGACGGTCGAGCACCGCCTTTTCGACGGGGCGGAACTCGCCGGCCGGCCAGAAGCCGGGGAAGCGGTCGGCGGCCCGGCGGAGGGCGGCCTTCCCTCC
>JALWUZ010000390.1 GCA_027079895.1 Anaerolineae bacterium | reverse complement strand
GAGCGGTTCCTGCGATGGCCCTCGTCTTCCTCAAACTCGGCGGCTCCCTCATCACCGACAAGCACCGCGCCTACACCGCCCGCCCGTCCGTCATCGGGCGGCTGGCGGCGGAGGTGCGGGCCGCGCTCGAACGCATCCCCGACCTGCAACTGCTCATCGGGCACGGCTCCGGCTCCTTCGGCCACTGGGCCGCCCGGCCCTACGGCACCCGTCGCGGCGTCCACACCCCGGCCCAGTGGCGGGGATACGCCCTCGTCTCCGCCGTGGCCGCCCGGCTCAACCGGATCGTCACCGACGAGTTTCTGGCCGCCGACGTGCCGGTGTTGAGCCTGCAACCCTCCGCCTCCGCCCGCTGCGCCGACGGCCTGGTCGAGCACCTGGACACCTATCCCGTCCGCGCCGCGTTGGAGCACGGTCTGGTGCCGCTGGTGTACGGCGATGTCGCCCTGGACACGGTGCGCGGCGGGACGATCATCTCCACCGAGGACATCTTCGTCTACCTGACCGCCGCCCTGCGTCCGGCCCGCATCCTGCTGATGGGCGAGGTAGCCGGCGTGCTGACCCCCACCGGCGCGGTCATCCCGCGCATCACCCCCCGCGACCTGCCCCGCCTGCGCGGACTGCTGGGCGGTTCGGACGGGGTAGATGTCACCGGCGGGATGGCCGACAAAGTCGCCCGGATGGCCGCTCTGGTGCAGAGACATCCGGGGCTGCGGGTGCGCATCTTCGGCGGGGAGGAGGCCGGGCTGCTGGAATGGGTGTTGACTGACCCCACCGCCTCCCTCGGTACCGTCGTGGAGGCAGGGGAAGGGGTGTGAGCCGACGCGCTTCACCTCCCGACGGTATCTCTCGCCCGCTTTCTGACTTGCGATTTGGGCGTTCGGTGTTATAATTTGGCCGTGTCGGGCGCGTAGCTCAGTTGGTCAGAGCGCTACACTCACATTGTAGAGGTCAGGGGTTCGAGTCCCTTCGCGCCCACTAGCAGTTGAATCGTTGTTCGGTCCAGGCCGCGGCCTGGGGAAGGATTCGGTTCCGTCCCCGTGTGCTCGTGGCCTGTTTAGTACCTGTCCGAGGCCGATTATGACCACTTCCAAGAAGCGGACCCAGAACGAGAACCTCCAAGTGGACTGGGTGCTCAGCAACTTGCGCTGGCTCCTCCTGCTGAGCGTGGCCCTCGTCAGTTTCCTGAACATCTTCCTCAACTACGAGGGGTACTTCGACATCGCCTCCACCTTTCCTCAAATCATCCTCCTGGCCACCGCTGCCATCTACAACCTGCTGGTGATGCTGCTGCTGACCTACGCCGTGTTTCCCAAAGCGATTCCGGTGATCACGCTCATCGCCGACACGCTCTTGACCATCGGGTTCGTCGTCACTTCGGGGGGGCTGACGAGCCCGTTGTTGTTCTTTACCCTGTTCCCCATCCTGACCGCCGCCCTCCGTTTCCACTGGGCCGTCAGCCCGTTGGTCGCCCTGGTGACGGTGACGATCGGCGGGGTGGCCTCCTACCTCACCGCGCCGCCGGAGGAGTTGGAGGCTTCCCTGTTCACCTTCCTAGCCCGTTCCATCATCCTCCTGCTGGCCGCGCTGGTCAGCGGGCTGATTGGGGCGCAGGTGCGGCGGACGATCCTCAACGCCCGGCGGGCCGAGGAGGAGAGGGAACTGCGTAAGTTGCGGGCTGCCCAGGAGCGTTCCCGTGCGCTCTTCGAGTTGGCGAGTACCCTCAGCGCGACGCTGAACTACAACCGGGTGCTGGAGGAGATGCTCGAAGTCGGGGAGACCGGGATGTTGCAGTTGGGACGCCCCAACGCCGCCCACGTCAGTATGGTGATACTCGTCCAGGAACGCGACATGCGGATCGTCGCCTCCCGCCACCTGCCGCCGCGCGACCAGAAGACCGTCTTCTACGCCAAGGAGGGTCTCCTGGCCCAAGCGTTGGAGATGGCGGAGCCGGTCATCGGCGATAACCCGGCGCAGGACCCTGAGTTGGGACAGTTGATTATGATGCACAGTTGCCGCCAGGCGATCGTCATGCCGCTGCGGGTCGGATTCGAGCACTACGGCTTTGTCGTTTTCGGCAGTACCAAGCCCAACACTTACACCGAAGACCACAAGGACTTACTGATCGCGATCTGCAACCAGGCGGTCATCGGCATTCAAAACTCGTTGCTGTACGAAGACTTGCGCAGGGAGAACGAGCGCATCGCCAAACTGGAAGAGGACGCCCGCAAAATGGTGGCCCGCGAATTGCACGACGGCCCGACGCAGGACATCGCCGCCATCACGATGAAACTGGACTACGTCCGCATGCTGCTCGAAAAACGGCAGGACATCCCGGCGGCCATCGAGGAACTCGCCAATTTGGAAAGATTTGCCCGTCGGGTGACGAAGGAGATTCGGGGCATCCTGTTCACCCTCCGCCCGTTGCCGTTGGAATCCCAGGGATTGCGGGCCGCGCTGGAACAGCATCTCCACAAACTGTCGGAGATGAACAAGCAAACCTCTTATCACTTGGAGGCCGAGGAGGGGGTGGACGGAGCGCTGAACAAACATGAGCAGGGAATCATCTTCTACATCATCGAGGAGGCGGTCGGGAACTCCCGCAAGTATGCCCATGCCAAGAACCTCTGGGTGCGGCTGTACATTGAGGATGGTAATTTCGTCGCCGAGGTGGAGGACGACGGAAAGGGTTTCGACGTGAACGCAGTGCAGTCCCGGTACGACGAGCGGGGCAGTCTGGGGATGATCAATATGCTCGAGCGGGCCCAACTGCTGAACGGCCAACTGGTGGTGGCGTCCGAGCCGGGACAGGGAACAACTGTCACCTTGACAATGCCCCTGCGGGGGAGGCTGAAGTGATGACCTCCGGCCTACAGGAGGGATGGTGGTGGCTGGGCGGCGCACTGGGATTGGCCGTGCTAGGGGCGAACCTGGCGTGGGCGGCCCGCCATCTGCCGGACGGCGCGGCACGGGACGCGCTCTCGCGGCTGACGGCGCACCCGCTGACACCCTACCTGTGGCAGACGGTGCGCCTGCTCTACTACGTCGGGCTGCCCTTCGCCGCGCTGGTGTGGGGGCAGGACGCGGTCATCGGGCGGTGGCTGGGATTGCAGCCGTTCGCCCTGTTCGGCGCACCGCCTGACGCAGTCGGCGGGTGGCTCGACTGGGTACAGGACGCCGGACAGGCTGCCGCGCTGGGAGGGGCCGTCTGGCTGCTGGCGGAGACCGGACAGTGGGCCTACCGCCGCGCCGTACCCTCCGTGCCGCCGTCCCCGCTCCCCTCCCCGTCGCTGCGGGAGGCGGTCTACCACGAGGCACACTGGGCTTTCTACCGGAACGCGCCCATCATGACCCTGGGGGTCTACTGGGGGGCCTGGGCCGGGCTGCTGCTGACGGCGGCTGAGGCGTGGCTCAACCCGGAGTGGCGGGCCGGGCTGGCGGATGTCGCCCGCGCACCGGCGCAGTTGTTACGGGCTGGGATGGCCGTCCTCAGCACACTCTTGTTCCTGACGACGCAAAACATCTGGCTGGCAGTGCTGCTGCACTGGGCCATCACGGCCCGCTGCCGCGATTGAGCGGGCTTCCTCCTGGTTGATTGGGTGTCGTGGCCATGAGCAAGCAGCGTTTGTTGACCATCGCCGACGTGATGGCGCATCTCCCCGACTGGTGGGATGAGTCCGCGCGGGAGATGGTCGCCCGCGCCTACGAACTGGCCGCCCAGGCCCACGCCGGCCAAATGCGCAAGTCCCACGTCCCCTACATCCAACACCCCCTGGCGGTGGCCTACCTGTTGGCCGACCTGCGGGTAGACCCCGACACCGTCGCCGCCGGCCTGCTCCACGACGTGGTCGAGGACACGGAGGTGAGCCTGGAACAATTGAGGCGCGAGTTCGGCGAGCACGTGGCGAGCCTGGTGGACGGCGTGACCAAGTTGGAGCAGATCGAGGAGCAGATTCGGCACGAGAAACGCACCCGCATCGCCCGCAGCGAGCGCACCCGCAGCCGGCAGGAGTCGGAGAGTCTGCGCAAGATGTTCCTCGCGATGGCGCACGACGTCCGGGTCGTCATCATCAAACTGGCCGACCGCCTCCACAACATGCGCACCCTGGACCCGCTTCCACCGGAACGACGCCAGAGCATCGCCCAGGAGACGTTGGAGATCTTCGCCCCCCTCGCCAACCGGCTGGGAGTCTGGCAGTGGAAGTGGGAACTGGAAGACCTGGCCCTCCGGTACACCGACAACGCGACTTATATGGAGATCGCCTCTCTCATCCAGGAGCGGCGGCAGGAGCGGGAGGCCAGCATTCGGCGGCACATCGAAGTCCTGAGCAAGCGGCTGGAAGAGCGCGGCATCCAGGCCCGGATTACCGGGCGGCCTAAGCACATTTACAGCATCTACCGCAAAATGCAGCGCAAAGGCGTCCCGTTCCAGCAGGTGTACGACGTGCGCGGCATCCGGGTCATCACCAAAACCGAGCCCGATTGCTACTCCGTCCTGGGCGTCGTCCACGAACTGTGGAAACCAATCCACGGCGAGTTCGACGATTACATCGCCAGTCCGAAGGAGAACAAGTACCAAAGTCTGCACACGGCGGTCATCGGCGACGACGGCAATACCCTCGAAGTGCAAATCCGCACCGAGGAAATGCACCAGGTGGCGGAGTACGGCATCGCCGCCCACTGGCGGTACAAAGAGGGCGGGCAGCGGTACGACGAGAAATTCGAGTCCAACATCGCCTGGCTGCGCTCGATCATCGAGATGTGGCAGGAGGTCTCCGACGCCGAGGAGTTTATAGACGATGTCAAAGAGGACCTGTTCGTTGACCGGGTGTACACCTTTACCCCGAAAGGGAAACTGATTGACCTGCCGGCCGGCTCCACCCCCATTGACTTCGCCTACCACATCCACACCGAGGTAGGCCATCGCTGCCGAGGGGCGCGGGTCAACGGGAAACTGGTGCGGCTGACCTACAAACTCCAGACCGGCGACCGGGTGGAGATTCTGACGACGAAACGGGGCGGGCCCAGCCGAGACTGGCTCAATGAAGATCTGGGGTATGTGCATACGAGTCGGGCGCGGTCGAAAATCCGCCAGTGGTTCCGCCGCCAGGACCGAGAGCAGAACATCGCCCTGGGCTGGGAGATCGTCGAGCGGGAACTGAAGCGGCTGGGATTGCAGATGAGCCACGAGGAGGTGGCTCGTCTGTTTGGGTTCGACAAACTCGACGATTTCTACGCCACCGTCGGGTTCGGGGACATCAACAGTCGGCAGATCGCCGGCCGGATCGCCAGGGAGCAGCAACAACAGGAGACCTCCCCGACGCCGGAGAGCGGCCACATCC
>JALWUZ010000389.1 GCA_027079895.1 Anaerolineae bacterium | reverse complement strand
CCCGGCGAAGAGCAGTCGGGTCTCAATGTTCCGCTCTTCCAGGAACAGCACCAGTTCCCGCCGCGAGAACGGGGCCTCCGGGCGGACGGTGATGGGGAAAGCGAACCAGGCCGGGTCGGCCCGCTCGCTCCAAGAGGGAAGAATCAGGTGCTCCTCGTAGGGCCGCAGTCCGGCGTAGAGACGGGCGAAGTTCTGCTTGCGGGCGACGATGAAGTCCGGCAGTTTGTCCATCTGCGCCGCGCCGATGGCGGCCTGGATGTCGGTCATCTTCAGATTGTAGCCGACCTCCACGAACAGGTAGCGGTGGTCGTAAGGCTCGTCCAGGCCGGGGATGCGCCACGAGAAACGCCGCCCGCAGGCCCCTTCGGGGGGGCTGTCGTGCTCGCACCAACAATCGCGCCCCCAGTCCCGGACGCTGCGGGCGATGCGGGCCAGTTGAGGGTCGGCGGTCGCCACCGCTCCCCCCTCGCCGGTGGTGATGTGGTGGGCCGGATAGAAACTGAGAGTCGCCAGGTCGCCGAAGGTGCCGACCATCCGCCCGTCGTAAGTGGAGCCGAGGGCGTCGCAGATGTCCTCGACGATGAGGAGGTCGTGGGCGCGGGCGAACTCCACGATCGGCCCCATCTCCGCCGGGTTGCCCAGCGTGTGGGCGAAGAACAGAGCGCGGGTGCGGGGAGAGAGGGCCGCGTCCAGTTGGGCGGGGTCGAGGTTGTAGGTGCCCAGTTCGCAGTCCACGAAGACCGGCACCAGGCCGTTCTGGACGATGGGGGCGACGGTGGTCGGGAAGCCCACCGCCGGGGTGATGACCTCGTCGCCGGGACGCAGGGGCCGCTCCAGGCGCGGCGAGCAGAGGGCGGTCAGGGCGACCAGGTTGGCCGAGGAGCCGGAGTTGACGGGGAGGATGTGGCGCAGGCCCAGGAAGCGGCTCAACTTCTCCCTGAAGGCGGCCTCCTGCGGCCCGGCGGTGAGCCAGAAGTCGAGAGCGGCCCCGACGGCGGCCTGGAGTTCCCGCGCGTCGTAGACCCGGCCGGCGTACCGCACCCGCGTTTCCCCGGCGACGAAAGGGGGCGGCGTATGGGCCAGGCGGTGGTATTCGGCCACCAGGTCGAGGATGCGGCGGCGCAGGGCGGCGGCTTCTTGGGAGTGGGACGTCATAACTCCACCTCCACCGCGCCGACGGCCCGCAGATGTTCCTCCAGTTCCGGCGTGTAGTGAGTCGCCGCGTCGGGGAAGGCCAACTCGACGGGGGGGCGGTCTCCGTCCAGCATTCGGATGAGGAAGCGGTCGCCGCCGGCCTGTTTCGTCAACAGGGCGTGGAGACGACGCAGCGTTTCGATGTCCCGCTGCGGGTCGCCGGAGCGGCGCCAAATGACGCGCACGGTGCGCGGTTGGGACGGTGGCGGTGGTGGCGGCGGGGCCGGCGGCGACCGCTTCCTCATCCGAATGCTGGACGGAGA
>JALWUZ010000388.1 GCA_027079895.1 Anaerolineae bacterium | reverse complement strand
CGTCTGGCCCGCGAGCACATCCGCCCCGGCGAGGCGGCCGCCGAATCCGCCGGCGTGGACATGCACGGCCTGGAACGGCTGCGCCGCTGGCTCAAACAGCGCGGCGTCCACATCACCGTCAACGACTTCCTCATCCTGTGCCGCTCCCTGCACGCCCCCCGCTACGAGCCATCCCCCCGCGTCCGGCGGGAACTGGCCGCTCTGCGGGAGCGCAATCCCTCACCGGAGGCGCAGGAGGCTCTGCGGGTCATCGAGGAGACGCTGGAACGGTTCCGGCGCACCAACCCCGCCCTGCTCATCCCGATGGACGCCAGCAACGTCTCGCCGCGCGAGCGCATCTTCCCCACCACGTTCCGCAACCCGCTGCTGGACATCGGGGAGCGGCTGGCCGTCGCGCGAGAGCGGCTGGCGGAGTACCGCGCCCGTCCCGCCACCGCTGCCGATTTCGACCAGGCCCGTCGGGAACTGCTGGCCTATCTGAAAACCTTCGGAGACCTGCTGCGGGCTTTGAAAGGGGTGACGATGCGGGGGGAGAGTTTCAACACCGCCACCATCCGCCTGCTGGCCTACCTCCCCCCCTCGATGCAGAACATCCTCGACCAGATACCGCAGCGCATCGGCGTCCTCAACGAGGTCATCAAAGGGAACGAGGTGTTTTCCAACGTGGGGCGGGTCGCCCCTGGCTCCGCCATCACCCGGATCATCAGCGCGAAGGACGACGGGGAGTCCAAAGAACTGGTCTGGTGCGTCATCACCGACGACGAGGGAGTGATGCACATCAGTTTGCGGGATTTCCGCCCCTTCGTTCCCCTGCTCATCGCGCTGGGCGAGCGTCCGCTGGCCGACCTCCTGGCGCGGGATTATCTGGAAAGTTACGTGCGGACGCTCAACGACCTCATCGCCGACCTGAGCGCGATCGTCAAGGAACGGCTCGGCCACCAAGAGTGAGCAGGTGGCCCTCCGACCGCCATCCGTTCCCACATAAAACGTCCCCCTCCGCCAAATGGCGGGTATTCCCCAGGCCGAACGCCGCTACCGTCCCAACGCGCGATGAAGTACAATAGACGCGCATCTGAAGCGATCGCTCGCCCGGCCGGGCCGGTCGAGCGGCGACAAACCCAAAACGAGGAGGTGGAAAAATGGGTGGTTGCTGGGGATGGGGAAGTTGGGGACACTGGGGCAGCGGATGGGGGCTCATCGGCCCGATTCTGAACCTGGTGTTCGCGGTGGGACTGGTGGCCCTGGTGGTCATTGGGATTGTCTGGGCGGTGCGGACGCTGCGCCGCCGACCGGTGGGGGCCGCGTTGGACGCAGAGATGGATCCCCTCGAAATCGCCCGCCGACGGCTGGCGAGGGGGGAGATCACGTTGGAGGAGTTCGAGGCCATTAGAGAACACCTCGAGGGTTGATCGACGCACGGGCACGTGGAGAGAGGAACAGAATGGACGAGCACGCTCA
>JALWUZ010000387.1 GCA_027079895.1 Anaerolineae bacterium | reverse complement strand
TTACGCTTCTTGATCGGCGTCTCACTGTTGGGATGGTAATGCTGGAGGCCTTGATATCCCTTGTCAGCCAAAACCTTGATCGTTCCCAAGGCCCCCCTCCAATTCTCTTTGAATAGGCGGAAATCGTGCTTGCTCCCAGGTCCAAATGCCGTCGCAATGATCCTTCCCGTCTTCCCGTCCACAATCACTTGAGCCTTCTGGGTATGGCGACGCTTCTTTCCGCTGTAGTACTTCCGCTGCTTTCTCGCGGGGCGTTCAACCGGTTGTTCGGTCGCATCAACCAGTACTACTTCCAGGGCGGAGTTGGCGTCCTGGAGGGCCTTCTTCCCCGGAAGGTGGAGCTTCTTCGACTTGAGGAGCGTGTTCTCCACCCGTCGGACTATCCGGGAGGCAGTGGACTCATGCACGCCATATTCCTGCCCGATATGAAAAAGCGTCCGGTACTCCCTCCAATACATCAACGTCAGCAGGACCTGGTCTTCGTAGCTCAATTTGGGAGGCCTTCCCTTCCGAGGAGCATTCTCCTTCACCGTCTTCGACATCTCCTCGAAGACGGCGCGTTTTACGCCGGTGAGTCTCTTGAATTGGCGATCGTCCAGGGCTTTTATCTCTTCGTACTTCATCTCTGTTCCCCTCCCATTTAGTTATACCTGAAGGTGATTGGATTCTACATACACTCGTGGATTTATGCAAGAGGTCTATTGAGTTGTTGTATCCCGTTCAGTTGGAGAGTGGGCGACTGATTTCGGCCAAGCCTGCGCCTTGGGACGACTTTGAGCGTGGAGTTATCCGGCTCTATCGAATTGTCAAGCGAGAATGGGTAGAGGTGTGACCGAGCGATCTGAAGACGAAATATCTGCCTATCTGAAAGGTGACACAGTAGTGAGTTAACGCTACTTTATGTAGGGAGTTGTGCAGTCAGGCGCAAAGGGGCGCTAACTTCTCGCCAGTGCTGACCGGGCTGAGCGGTCCGGTTGGCGATGTTGGTCAATCTGCGTAAGGAGGTCGTAATGACTACAATAGATGAAGTAATAGAAAGACTTAAAGAGTATAGCATTAGTGAACCCGATATCGTGCCGCCTCCTACGCCTGAGCAGATACTTGAGGCTGAGAATCAACTCAACATAAAATTCCCTCCGAGTTTTCTAGTCTTCCTAGAAAAGGCAGGGGCGTATCAATTGCCGTTTTGGGAAACGTATTGGGTGGGGGATGAATCGTTAGGTTACAGAAATATCGTCACTGCTAATCATAGAGAACGAAACGACCCAACTGTAGAGTTACCTGATTTCTTGATCACATTCCATGACAATGGTTGCGGAGATAATTTATGCTTCGATACCAGGCATCCCAATTCAGAAGGTGAATATCCAATCGTATTTTGGGATCATGAACTCTCGAGAGATGATAATCTAAATAATCTTAGTCCATTATATCCTGATTTCACATCGTGGCTGCAAGATGAAATAGATATGGCTGCTGAAATGGCTGATGAAGACGATTATTAAAACGGATTTGGCCTGCATACTGCGATAGTACCCATCCAAAGCACTTTATGCTATGGCCGGCTCGCCTATCGGGGCGGGGGAGGGAGTTGGTCGGTGTCCGGTCACCGGATGCGGAGGTTCTTGGCACGTTGAGAAGCAGGGGATTGCCTGTCTGCCAAGTGACCGCCCGACGGTGGCCGGTTTGCGTTCTGGCGGCGGGTACCTTCCTCCTTTCTTACCTGGGAGGGAGGGGGGCTTTAGAAAGTCCGGGCGCACTGCGCCTGGGCACGAGATAGCTACAAGGAGGTGCGATGCTCACCAAAGAGGAACTCCTGGCGAAGGCCAACAAGCCTTCCGAAGACGCCATGCGCCTTCATCCTTACTTCCGGGGCAAGATCCAGACCGTCCCCAAGTGCGTCGTCCGCGATTACAGCGATTTCGCCATCTGGTACACGCCCGGCGTGGCCGCCCCCTGCCGGGCCATCCACGACAACGAGGAACTGGTTTACGAGTACACTAACAAGGGGAACACCGTCGCCGTCGTCTCCGACGGCACGCGGGTGCTGGGCCTGGGGGACATCGGGCCCGCCGCCGGGCTGCCGGTGATGGAGGGAAAGGCCCTGCTCTTCAAGTACCTCGGCGGCGTGGACGCGGTCCCCATCTGCCTGGACACCAAAGACCCCTACGCCATCATCCAGGCGGTCAAACTGATCCAGCCCTCCTTCGGCGGGATCAACCTGGAGGACATCTCACAGCCGAAGTGCTTCCGGGTACTCGACATGCTCCGCAGCGACCCGGAGGTCAAAATCCCCGTCTGGCACGACGACCAGCAGGGCACGGCGACCGTCATCCTGGCCGGAGTGCTCAACGGCCTCAAGGTGGTCGGCAAGCGCATCGAGGAGGCCCGCTTCGCCGTCATCGGCACCGGCGCGGCCAACGTCGCCACCATCCGGCTGCTGCTGGCCTCCGGCGTGCCGTTCGGCCACATCGTCGCCTGCGACAGCAAGGGCATCCTCCACCCGGAGCGGGAGGACATCGCCCGGCGGCGCATCGAGTTCGTGGACAAGTGGCGCATCTGCCAGCACAGCAACGCCGACGGGAAACGGGGCGGCATCGCCGAGGCTCTGCGCGGCGCGGACGTGTGCATCGCCGCCAGCAAGCCGGGCCCCGGCACGATCTTGCCGGAATGGGTATCCGGCATGGCCGAGGACGCCATCGTCTTCGCCTGCGCCAACCCCATCCCCGAAATCTGGCCCTGGGAGGCGCGGGAGGCCGGGGCGCGGGTCATCGGCACGGGCCGCAGCGACTTCCCCAACCAGATCAACAACTCCCTGGGCTTCCCGGCCATCTTCCGGGGCGTGCTCGACGTGCGGGCGACCACCATCAGCGATGAGATGGCGATCGCCGCCGCCAGGGAACTGGCCCGCTTCGCCGAGGAGCGCGGACTCGACCCGGAGAACATCGTCCCCAAGATGAGCGATTGGGAGGTCTTCCCCCGCGAGGCCGCCGCCGTCGGTATGCAGGCCCAGGAGCAGGGGCTGGCCCGCGTGAGCATCTCCTACGACGACCTGCTCTCACGGGCCAGGGACATCATCCGCCAGTCGCAGGAGATGACCCGTTTCCTGATGGAGAAGGAACTGATCCCGCCGGTGCCGGCGGAGTGGACGGAGGAGGCTTGACGATGTACGACCTGATCATCATCGGAGGGGGCCCAGCGGGCATCACCGCCGCTGCGACCGCCATCAACCAGCGGCTGGATGCGCTGATCATCGCCGAACGCTGGGGCGGTCAGACCACTTACGCCATGCAGTTGGAGGACATGGAGGGACGGGAGATCATCACCGGGGAGACGCTGCTAGACGCCTTCCGGCGTCAGTTGGACTACCTCGATTTCGTGCGGGATTTCGATACCGTCGTGAAGGTCATGCCGGAGGAGGGCCACTTCATCGTGGACACGAGGCGGGGGGATCGGTACGAGGGGCGCACGCTGATTATGGCGACCGGCGCCAAGCCCCAGCGTCTCGATGTGCCCGGTGAGGCCCGGCTGACCGGATACGGGCTCAGTTACTCGGCGGCCACCCACGCCAGCCTGTTCCTGGGCAAAGACGTGGCCGTCGTCGGGCAGGGCCGACGGGCGCAATGGGCCGCCGCCGACCTGGCCCGCAAAGCGCACAAGGTCTACCTCCTGGTGCCGGAGTCGCTGCCGGATACCCCGCTGACCCACCGCCTCCGCCGGACGGAGAACGTCGAAATAACGGAACAGGTGCGGGTCGTCGAGGTGCAGGGGGAGCGGTTCGTCGAGGGGGTCGTCGTCGCCCAGGGGAGCGCGGAGTGGAAGATCCCGGTCAAAGGGCTGTTCGTCAAACTGCCCCGTACCCCCAACTCCGCCCTGGTGCGGGAGTGGGTGGACTGCGACGAGCGCGGACACATCATCGTGGACGTTCACAGCGCCACCAGTTGGCCGGGGGTCTTCGCCGCCGGAGATGTGACGCACGTCTCGGAGCAGGCCCTGGTGCATATCGGCGAAGGGGCCAAGGCGGCTCTCTCGGCCTATCACTACCTGCTGATGCGCTGAGACGGCGCGGTGGGGACGGCCTTCATCTTCAACGCCGACGATTACGGCCTGACGCCGGGCGTCTCCCGTGGCATTCGGGAGGCGCACCGGCGCGGGGTGGTGACATCCACCACGGCGCTGATGAACTCCCCCTATGTCGAACGGGCCTTGCGGGACGCGCTGACCGAGACGCCGCGCCTGGGGCTGGGGGTTCACCTGGTGTTGACGGCGGGGCGCCCCGTGCTACCGCCGGAGGAGGTTCCCACGCTGGTGGACGATGCGGGCCGCTTCCGCCGTCTCCCGGCCCAGACCGCCGCCGTCCACCGCCTGGCACCGGACGAAGTCCGCGCCGAGTGGCGGGCGCAGGTCGAATCTTTCGTCGCCGTCACGGGCCGGCCGCCCGACCACCTCGACATCCATCACCACTTCGGCTACTTCACCCCCGCGCTGTTCCGTCTCCTGCTGGAACTGGCGCGGGAGTACGGCAGCGCGATCCGCTACCCGCTGGCCGACGCGCCGGAGGTCGTCCCGGCCCCACTGCGGGCGACGGTGTGCGCCGCCGCCCCCGCTCTGCTGGCGGAGTTCGCGCTGCGCCGCCCGGACGCCTTCTTCGGCGGCTTCTACGGCGGTGCTGCGACCCGCGCCACCCTGCGCCGTCTGCTGGACGAGCCGCGCTCCGGCGTGGTGGAGGTGATGTGTCACCCGGCTTTCATAGACGCGGAGTTACGCGCCGTTTCGAGTTACCAGGAGCCCCGCCGCCGTGAGTTGGAAGTCCTGATTGCCGCGCGGGAGTGGTTCCCGCCGGACGGCCTGCTCTGCTTCGGCGACCTCGACGGGCGGCCGAAGCGCGGGAGCGTCACCGCTCCCACTTGAGCGTGACCTTGTAGTTGGCCTCCATACCGGTGGCGGCGACCACGGCCCCGAACTCGGCGTTCATCTTGAGCCCGAACTCCACCTCGATCTCATCGGGCGGGTCGTGGAGGTCCCGCAGTTTCCCGATGATCGTGGCGGCCGCCGGACGGATTTTGTCCAGCGCGTCCTCGAAAGTCTGGCGGGCCTCATCCGTCACGCTCCTCCCGCCGCGAGAGGCGGGCACCATGCCGCCCTCTCCGGTCTCCTCAACCTCGACGTAGATCTTGTCCCCATCTGCAAGTTGGAACTCAATCAGGCGTTTCATCATCACGACCTCTGTTCTGAGATATCAATAGCGATACTGGCCCAGCGGCGCGGCCCCGAACCGCCCATCCAACGGCGGCAGCGGCTCCATCCTGAACCAGTCGTAGGCCACCAGCCAGCCCTCCACCTCCCCGCCGGTGAAATCGTCCGGCAGGTGGAGCAGATGCCGATCCGTCACCCGG
>JALWUZ010000386.1 GCA_027079895.1 Anaerolineae bacterium | reverse complement strand
GGGGGGGGGAGGAGGAAGGGGTGGTGGGGGGGGTAGAAGGGGTGGTTGAACTGGGCCAGGGCGTTGATCTGGGCCGGGTCGGAGAGCCAGGCGTAGAACTCGGCGATGGTGTCGTAGCGGGAGTCGTTGGCCCGCGCCCGGTTGGTGGAGTTGAAGACGTTGAAGTGGCCGTAGATGCTGGTCCACTCGAAGCCGCGAATGGCGATGAACTGTCCCTCGACGGTGGCGGCGCGGGCCTGAACGAGGGTGTCGTTCCATTCGGAGTCGCTCAGTTGCTCGGCGTGGTCGGTGAGGGAGAAGAAGTCGAGGCCGTTGGCGCGGGCCGAGCGGTAGGCGTCCTGGGGGGTCTGCTGGCCGTCGGAGTAACTGGTGTGGCTGTGGAGGTCGCCGTAGTAGACGTGCATGCCGCCGGGCAGGACGGGGCTCTGGGCCGTCACCGGGGCGGCGAGGGCCAGCAGGAGGGGTATCACGAGCAGAAGGAGGCGTTTGCCGGACATGGTTCATCACCGGAGACGATTATAGGTGAGGGAGGGGTTCCTGTCAACCGACGGCGGCTCGCCGCGCTTGACAGTCATCCGTTCCATGATACGATTGCCCCGCCCGCCTGCGGAGGCGGGGCTGCGGCGACGACGCGAAGGAGGGCTCTATGGCGATGCGAGATGTGTTGGCGATCATCCTCGGCGGGGGACGGGGAACCCGCCTCTATCCGCTGACCAAGTTGCGGGCCAAGCCGGCCGTCCCCATCGGCGGCAAGTACCGCCTGATTGACATCCCCATCAGCAATTGTCTCAACTCCGGCATTCACAAGATTCACGTGCTGACTCAGTTCCTCTCCGCCTCGCTCCATCGGCACATCTACCAGACTTACAAGTTCGATATGTTCTCCGGCGGGTTCGTCAACATCCTGGCGGCCGAGGAGACTCCCAGCGGGATGGACTGGTATCAGGGGACCGCCGACGCCGTGCGCAAGCAGTTGCCCCGCTTCGCTCACGCCCGCGTGGACGACATTCTCATCCTGTCCGGCGACCATCTGTACCGTATGGATTACGCCCAGTTCATCGCGCTCCATCGGGAGCAGCGGGCCGATGTGACGATCGCCGTGCAGCCGGTGGGTCGCGCCGACGCGCCCCGTTTCGGCATTCTCAAGACCGACGCCGAGGGGCGAATTACCGCTTTCCACGAGAAGCCGTCCCCCGACGAACTGGACGGCCTGGAAAGCCGCCCCGGTGACGAGCGGCCTTATCTGGCCTCGATGGGGATTTACGTCTTCCGGGCCGATGTGCTGCGGGAGGTGCTGACGGCTTCCGACGCCGAGGATTTCGGGCGGCAGATCATCCCCGCCGCTATCGAGAGCCATCGGGTGTACGCTTATCCTTTCACCGGCTACTGGGAGGACATCGGCACGATCCGGGCCTTCTACGAGGCGAATCTGGCCCTGACGCTGCCGAACCCGCCCTTCGATTTCTACGAGCCGCAACGCCCGATTTATACCCGTCCCCGTTTCTTGCCCTCGTCCCGCGCCGACGGCTGCACGCTGACCCGCACGGTGTTGGCCGAAGGGTGTCTCATCCGGCAGGCGGAGATTCGGGAGTCGGTCGTCGGGCTGCGGAGTGTCA
This sequence comes from Anaerolineae bacterium, assembly GCA_027079895.1. GTDB lineage: Bacteria > Chloroflexota > Anaerolineae > B4-G1 > B4-G1 > JALWUZ01. The sequence continues at coordinate 3,781 of JALWUZ010000386.1, read as the reverse complement.
TCGGGCCGGATGTGCGCCTCGTCCGCGCGGTGGTGATGGGGGCCGATTTCTACGAGACGCCGGAGCGGAAGGTGGAGAACCGCCGCCTGGGGCGTCCCGATGTCGGCATCGGGGCGGGCTGCGCAATCGAGGGGGCGATCATTGACAAGAACGCCCGCATCGGGGCCGGGGTCATCATCCGCCCCCATCCGCCCGACGAGAATGTGGACGCGGAGCAGTATGTCATCCGGGACGGGATCGTGGTCATCCCCAAAAACGCCGTCATCCCCGACGGGACGGTGATTTAGTGTTGACTTGTCCGCCCGGTTGGGATATACTCTCCCCGTAGCGTGAACCGCCGGGGTTGCTCCCGGCCGAGTCAGGAGGCGATTATGGCTGTATCCAATTCATCCTCGCCGCCGGTGCTGGAATTGCACGGCATCACTAAAGCCTTTCCCGGCGTCTTGGCGAACGATCACATAGATTTGGTGCTGCATCGCGGTGAGATTCTCACTCTCTTGGGGGAGAACGGAGCGGGGAAGTCCACTTTGATGAATATCCTCTACGGCCTCTACTCCCCCGACGAGGGGGAGATCATCGTCCAGGGGAAGCGGGTGGAGATCAGAAACCCCAACGACGCTATCGCTCAGGGGATTGGGATGGTGCATCAGCATTTTATGTTGGTGCCGGTGCTGACGGTGACGGAGAACGTGATGTTGGGCGTGGAGTCCATCAAGAACGGGATTTTCCTCGACCGCGCCGCCGCCGCCCGCCGCATCCGCGAGATCTCCGCTCAGTACGGGCTGGAGGTGGACCCCGACGCTTACATCAAGGAGTTGCCGGTCGGGGTGCAGCAGCGGGTGGAGATTATCAAATTGCTCTACCGCGAGGCGGACATCCTCATCCTGGACGAGCCGACGGCCGTCCTCACGCCGCAGGAGGTGGATGATTTGTTCAAGGTCATCCGCTCGCTGGTGGATGGCGGCAAGTCGGTGATCTTCATCACTCACAAGTTGAAGGAGGTGATGGAGATCGCCGACCGGATCACGGTCTTGCGCAACGGGCGGGTGGTCGGGACGATTACGCCGTCCGAAACGGATGAGCAGTCCCTGGCAGCGATGATGGTCGGGCGGCAGGTGCTCCTCCAGGTGGAGAAGGGCCCGGCCCACCCCGGCGAGACGGTGTTGGATGTCGCCGGGCTGACGGTGAGGGACGACCGGGGGAATCCGGCGGTGCGGGAGGTCTCTTTCCAGGTGCGGGCCGGGGAGGTGCTCGGCGTCGCCGGGGTGCAGGGGAACGGGCAGACGGAGTTGGTGCAGGCGTTGACCGGTCTGCGGCCGGCGGAGAGCGGGCGGGTGCGCATCCTGGGCCGCGATGTGACTAACGGCCCGCCGCGCAAGGTGCTTTCGCAGGGGACGGCCCACGTGCCGGAGGACCGGCAGCGGGACGGGCTGGTGCTCAGTTTCCCCGTCGCCGATAATCTGATTCTCAACACGTATTACCTCCCCCCCTTCTCGCACTTGGGGGTGCTGAATCAGGAGGCGATTTTGGAGACGGCGGAGCGGGAGACGCGCTTGTTCGACGTGCGCACGCCCAGTGTGCTGACGCCCGTCGCCAATCTCTCCGGCGGCAATCAGCAGAAGGTGATCGTCGCCCGCGAGTTCTCCCGCCCAATCAAGTTGCTCATCGCCTCGCAGCCGACGCGCGGGCTCGATGTGGGCTCGATCGAGTATATCCACCGCCGCATCATCGAGAAGCGGGATGATGGGTGCGCGGTGTTGCTGGTCTCGCCGGAGTTGGACGAGGTGATGGGGCTCTCGGACCGCATCGCGGTGATGTACGAGGGGCGTATCGTGGATATTCTGCCGGCCGACGAGGTGACGAAGGAGGAGTTGGGGCTGTTGATGGCCGGGATGACGCGGTCGGCGGAGACAGGGGGCAACGATGAGTGAACAACGAAAGGTCGAGAAGGTCGGACTGGTGACGGACGTGGGCCGCATTGACGACGGCACGTTCAATCAGTACGCTTACGAGGGGTTGATGAAGGCCGTCGAGGAGCATAACGTGCCGTTCGCGGTGTTCCAGACCAAAACGCCGGTGGAGTACGAGGCGAATTTGCGGCAGGCGGCGGCGGAGGGGTGTACGCTGGTCGTCACTATCGGCTCGAAGACCGGCGCGGCGGTCGAGCGGCTGGCGACGCAGTACCCGGCGGTGCGTTTCGTCATCGTGGACTACGAGCCGCTGCCGGAGAGCAAGAACGTCACCGGGTTGGTGTTCGCCGAGGACGAGGCCGGGTTTCTGGCCGGTGCGCTGGCGGGGCTGATGACGGAGTCGGACGTGGTGGGGTTCGTCGGCGGGATGGATGTGCCGCCGGTGCGCAAGTTTCATCGCGGGTTCGAGCACGGTGTGGCCCACACCAATCAGCGGGCGCGGGTGCTGTCCCGCTACACCGATTCGTTCACCGATGAGGAGGCCGGACGGCAGGCGGCCGATGAGTTGACGGCGGAGCAGGCGGATGTGCTCTTCGCCGCCGCCGGGGGGTGTGGGAGCGCGGCCATTCTGTCCGCCGCCCAGAAGGGGGTGTGGGTCATCGGGGTGGATCAGGACGAGTGGGCGACGACGTTCGCGGACGGCGCGGCGGCCGGGGCCGACCGTCTGCTGACCAGCGCGGTCAAGCGGGTGGACCGGGCGGTCTACGCGGCGGTGACGCAGGCGGTGCGCGGCGAACTCCAGAGCGGGACGGTGCGCTTCAATCTCGCCAACGACGGGGTGGGGCTGGCACCGTATCACCGCGCCGATACCGCCATCCCCTCGGAGGTGCGGGGCAAGATTCTGGAGGTGGCGGAGGGGCTGCGAACGGGCAAGGTGCGCACGGGGGTTGGGCTCAAGGGGGAGGAACTGGTGACCGGCCTGCTCCCCCGGCTGATGGCCTGGAACTGGCAGGCGGCGTTGTTGCCGCTGTTGGCGATTTTCACGGCGTTGGTCATCGGTGCGCTCTTCATCGCCGCGTTCGACCCGCTGGTCTGGGCGGCCTTCGGCGAGGGGGTCGGGGCCGGGCTGGCGGTCGCCTGGCACGCGGTGGTGCAGGCGTATACCGCGCTGTTCGAGGGGGCGTTCGGCAATCCGGGCCGCATCGCCGAGGGGTTCCGCATCTACTCGCAGACGGGAGATGGGACGGAGTTGTTGCGGGCTATCCGCCCGCTGACGGAGGGGCTGCGCATCTCCACGCCGTATATTTTCGCCGGGCTGGCAGTCGCCCTGGGGTTCCGCGGCGGCCTGTTCAACATCGGCGCGGAGGGGCAGTATTTCATCGGCGGGCTGGCGTCGGTCTACATCGGCTACCGCATCACCGGGCTACCGTGGTTCATCCATCTGCCGCTGGCGTTGCTGGCGGGGATGGTCGGCGGTGCGCTGTGGGCCGCGATCGCCGGGTATCTGAAGGCGAAGACGGGGGCGCACGAGGTCATCAACACCATCATGCTGAACTATATCGCCTACCGGCTGGCCGACTATCTGCTCCAGGTGGGCGGGCCGATGGCGCGGCCCGGCTACCGGCCAATCAGCCCGGAGATTCAGCCGACGGCCTACTTGCCGCAGTTCTTCCCCAACGACCCGTCCATATCGCTCAACGTCGGGCTGTTCCTGGCGTTGGCGGCGGTGGCGGTGGTCTATTGGCTGCTCTTCAAGACGACGTTGGGGTTCGAGATTCGGGCGGTGGGGGCCAATCCCAACGCGGCGCGGACGGCGGGCATCGGGGTGGCGCGGAGTTTCGTGCTGGCGATGGCGCTGAGCGGGGCGTTGG
>JALWUZ010000385.1 GCA_027079895.1 Anaerolineae bacterium | reverse complement strand
GCCGCCGTGCAGGGTGTCAATGGCCTCCCGCACTTCCAGCGCGTTCCCCACCGCCCAGCCCAGCGGCTGATTCATGTCGGAGATGAGGGCCACGACCCGCCGTCCGGCCTGGTCTCCCAGGCGCACCATCGCGCGGGCCAGCACCTCCGCCTCCGCCAGCGTCTTCATGAACGCCCCGCTGCCGACTTTGACGTCGAGGACGATGCCGTCGGCGCCGGCGGCCAGTTTCTTGCTCATAATCGAACTGACAATCAGGGGGATGGACTCGACGGTGGCGGTCACGTCCCGCAGGGCGTACAGTTTGCGGTCGGCCGGGGCCAGGTCCGCGCTCTGACCGGTGAGGACGATGCCGATGGCCTCGAGTTGGGCGCGGAACTCCTCCACGGAAAGGTCGGTGCGGTAGCCGGGGATGGATTCCAGTTTGTCCACCGTGCCGCCGCTGAACCCCAGTCCGCGTCCGGTCATCTTGGCGACGGGTACGCCGCAGGCGGCCACCAGGGGGCTCACTACCAGGCTGACTTTGTCGCCGACGCCGCCGGTGGAGTGCTTATCCACAGTGAAAGGGGCGATGTCCTTCAGGTCGAGCATGTCGCCGGAATGGGCCATCGCCAGCGTCAGGTCGTGGGTCTCCCGGTCGCTCATCCCGCGCAGGAAGACGGCCATCAGCCAGGCGGCGGCCTGGTAGTCGGGTATCTCGCCGGCCGTGTAGCCGCGCACGAAGAACTCGATCTCCGCGCGGGAGAGTTCCCCTCCGTCCCGTTTCTTGGCGATTATCTCTGTCATGTGCATTTTGTCACCTCGCCTGTGGAGATAGTCCCATTATACGCCATTTCGACCGGATGGGAAAATTGCCCATGAGCGCGATTCAGGCTATAATCCTTCCATTAGACTTGGGAGGGCAGATATGGACAAAGTAGATTTTATCCTGACCGGCGGACACGTCGCCACGATGAACGAAGCGTTCGATCTCTTCTCCCCCGGAGCGGTGGCGGTGCGGGGGGATACCATCGTCGCCGTCGGCCCGGCGGAGGAGGTCACGGGCCGCTACACCGCCGCCGAGACGCTCGATTGTGCCGGGTGCGCCATCATCCCCGGCCTGGTGAACGCGCACACGCACGTGCCGATGACTCTGCTCCGGGGCGTGGCCGACGACCTACGGCTGGATGTCTGGCTGATGGGGTATATGATGCCGGTGGAGCAGGCGTTCGTGCGGCCCGATTTCTGCTGGCTGGGGACGCAGTTGGCCTGCGCGGAGATGATCCGCTCCGGCACGACCTGTTTCGCCGATATGTACTACTACGAGGAGGCGGTGGCCGACGCTACCGCTCAGGCCGGTCTGCGGGCGGTCTGCGCCGAGACGGTGTTGCAGTTCCCCACGCCCGACGCGCTCAGTTACGACGAGAGCCTGGAGCATACCCGCGATTTCATCCTGCGCTGGAAGGGGCATCCGCTGATTATGCCGGCCGTCGGTCCCCACGCCCCCTACACGACGACGGCGGAGTTGCTGCGGGCGTGCGCCGACCTGGCGGTGGAGTTCGACGTGCCGCTCCACATCCACATCGCCGAGACGGAGCAGGAGGTGAAGGAGCATCGGGAGCGGTACGGCATGCCGGTGGTGCCCTGGGTGAAGAAACAGGGGGTGTTCGAGGCGAAGACTATCGCCGCCCACTGCGTTCATTTGGACGAGGGGGAGTTGCGCACTTTGCAACATCACAACGTCGGCGTGGCGCACAACCCCACCAGCAACCTCAAACTGGCGAGCGGTTTCGCGCCGGTGGTGCAGATGTTGGATTTGGGGCTGAACGTGGGGATCGGTACCGACGGCCCGGCCAGCAACAACGACCTGGATATGTGGGAGGAGATGCGGCTGGCGGCTCTGGTCGCCAAAGGGGTGACTTCCGACCCGACCGCTCTTCCGGCCCGGCAGGCCCTGGCGATGGCGACGATCGGGGGGGCGCGGGCGTTGCACATCGGCGACTTGGTGGGCTCGTTGGAGCCGGGCAAGCGGGCCGACATCGCCATCGTGAACGTGGACAACGTCCACAACATCCCCCAGTTCGCTCGCGACCCGGACGGACTGTACGCCCGGCTGGTCTACGCCGCCAAAGGGAGCGACGTGGTGAGCGTGATGTGCAACGGTCGCTGGCTGATGCGCGACCGGCAGTTGCTCACCCTCGACGAGCAAGGGCTCATCGCCGAGACGCGGGGGATCGCCCGCAAGATAGACACTTTCCTCATCCAGCGGGAGGAGAGCGTGCTCAGCAAACTGCTCGCCATCGGGCAGGTGGCCCAGCAGAAGACGTTCGAGGTGCAGGTCAAGGTGCATCTGAGCGACGCGACGGCGGTCGAGGAATTACTGGCCGGGGCCGACATCCAGATCGTCAAGCCCTCCCGCCGCCGCCAGTACGACACTTACTTCCTGTTCGACGATCCCTATCACAGCCGGCTGCGTTATCGGGAGGATGAGTTGTTGGACGAGGAGGGAGAGGTGCAGGACGTGGTCTACCGGCTCACGCTGACCGGCGAGACGAAGGAGCGGGAGTACGCCTGGTCGGTGCTGCTCTCCCGCTCCCGTTTCGACGCCCCGGCGACCCGCAGCCGGCGGTTCTATCGGGAGTATTTCAAGCCCGACGCCGAGGTGGAGGTTCACAAGGAGCGGCGGCGGTATCGGGTGCGGTACGGGGGGACGGATTTCGCCATCAATATGGACAAGTTGACGCAGCCGAAGTTGCCGGGGGTGTATTTGGAGATCAAGAGCCGCACCTGGTCGCGGCAGGACGCGGAACGGAAGGCGGAGTTGATCGGGGAGTTGTTGGAGTTATTGAATGTGCAGGAGAGCGAGTTGATTCGGCAGGAGTACGTCGAGTTGGAGATGGGGGATAGATGAGCGAGGTGAGGTGGAGTTCAACCGACTGATTTGCGGCGATGCAATCGAGGTGATGTCGCAGTTCCCCGACGCCTGCGTGGACCTCGTGGCGACGGATCCACCTTACAACCTCGGCAAGCGGTACGGTCGCTATGCTGATAACCGGCCCTGGGAAGAGTACGAGTCTTTCACCAGGGAATGGCTCGCCCAGGCGGTGCGGGTGCTCAAACCCACCGGCTCTATCTACGTGTTCATGGGAGTGCGGTTCATCGCCCGATTGTACGCGATGCTAGAGGACGAGTTCGGCCTGAATTTCAACGGCTGGATAACCTGGCACTATACCCAGGGGATGGGGCGCACGCGGGGGTTCTCGCCACGTCACGAGGACATTTTGTATTTCACGAAGGGGCAGGAGTTTACTTTCAACCTGGATGACATCAGGATTCCGCAGAAGTATTACCGTCAGAGGAACAACATGGCGGGGGCCAATCCGGGGGATGTGTGGCATTTTTCCCACGTTCACTACTCCAACCCAGAGCGGGAGAATCACCCCACTCAGAAACCGGAGGCGTTGATGGAACGCATCATCCGCGCCAGTTCCAACCCCGGCGACGTGGTGCTGGACCCTTTCGTCGGCAGCGGGACGACTTGCAAGGTGGCGGCGGTGCTGGGGCGGCAGTGGGTCGGGATTGACGTCAACCCAGAGTACATCGAGATGAGCCGCCGTCGAATCGCACGCCCGTTTGTCCGTTTCGATTCCATTGACCCCAGAACGAAGCGGACACCTCGCGACTTACCATCGGAGGTGTCCGCTCAGATTTCGCTTTTCGCGCGTCAGTGATTCCGCGCTGCAATGCGCAGCGGCGGCGGAGGTCAGCGCGTCGCCTCGGCGCGGCGTTTCAACTCCTCTTCCAGCAGCACCCGACGCAGGACTTTCCCCACCAGTGTCTTGGGCAGTGCATCGCGGAACTCGACGAACTTCGGCACTTTGTACGGGGCCAGGTTCTCCCGACAGTAGGCGATGATCTCCTCCGCCGTCGCCGTCTCCCCAGGCTTGAGGACGACGAAGACTTTGACCCGCTCCCCTTTCCCCTTCACCGGCACGCCGATCGCTGCCGCCTCCAGGACTTTCGGGTGTTCGTAGAGCACTTCCTCCACCTCGCGGGGGTAGATGTTGTACCCGCCGGCTCCCAGAATCATGTCCTTCTTCCGGTCCACGATGCGGAAGTAGCCGTCCTCGTCCATCGTGGCGATGTCGCCGGTGTAGAGCCAGGGGCCGCCGCCGTCGTCGGAGGCTCGCAGGGTGAGGGCGGTTTCGTCGGGCTTGTTCCAGTAGCCACGCATGACCTGGGGGCCGCGAATGCACAACTCCCCCCGTTCCCCGACCGGCACCACCCGCTCCCCGCTCTCCACGTCCACGATCTTTACCTCGGTGTCGGGCCAGGGGAGCCCAATCGTGCCGATGCGGTTCTCGCCGAAAATCGGGTTGGCGTGGGTCACGGGGGAGGCTTCGCTGAGCCCGTATCCCTCGACCAGCCGCGCCCCGGTCAGTTCCTGGAACTTCTGCTGCACTTCCACCGGCAGCCCCGCCGCCCCGCTGAGACAGGCTTTGAGGGAACTGACATCGTACTTGCTCAAGTCGGGGTAGTTGTTGATGGCGACGTACATCGCCGGGACGCCGGGGTAGAGGGACGGGCGATGACGGGTGATGTTCTTGAGCACGTCCTCGATGTTGCGCGGGTCGGGGATGAGCAGGAGGGTAGAGGCGGTGATGGTGCTCAAGTTCATGCAGGTGGTCATCGCGTAACTGTGATAGAGCGGCAGCGCGGCCATACTCACTTCCTGGGCCTCGGTGGCGTTGACCCAGACTTTGCACTGGTAGGCGTTGACGAGGATGTTGCGGTGGGTCAACTCCGCCCCTTTGGAAAGGCCGGTGGTGCCGCCGGTGTACATCAGCACCGCCGTGTCCTCCGGGCGCACGTCAACCGGAGCGGGGTCGGTCGGGGCGCGGGCGAGCAATTCCCGGAACCAGTAGGTGTCTGCGTCGCCGGCGATCTGCACCCGGTGGCCCATCTTCTTCTCCTTGAGCAGGGTAAAGAGGAGGTTGAGGAGCGGGGGGAAGTAGGTTTTGATCTGGGCGACGATGACGTGGCGCAACTCCGTCTGCGGGCGGATGCCTTTGATGAGCGGGTAGGTCGAGCTGAGGGTGACGATGACCTGCGCCCCGGAGTCGTTCAACTGATGGGTCATCTCGCGGGCGGTGTAGATCGGGTTGCAGGGCACGACGATGCCCCCGACGCGCAGGATGGCGTAGTAGGCGATGGGGAACTGGGGGCAGTTGGGCAGGTGGACGGCCACCCGGTCCCCCTTTTTGACCCCCAGGTCTTGCAGCGCGGCGGCGAAGCGGTTGACGGCCTCGTTGTACTCCCGATAGGTCATCTTCCTGTTCTGAAAAATGAGGGCCGTGTGGTCGGGGTACTGACGGGCGACCTCGTCCAACACGGCCGGGAGGGTGGTGGCCGGATACTCGATGTGTTCCGGCACGTGGGGCTCGTAGAATCTGAGCCAGGGCTTTTTCTCGTACATCAGCGGCCTCCTCTCGAAACTATCCGGCAGCGGACGAGCCGCGCCATTTGTGCGAATGTGGGACAGGCCCTGCCGTCGGTATCGTCGGGCCGGTCGCAGCGGATATGCCGCCTGGACTGCTCACCAGTATAGTCCATTCGGGAGCAGAGGTCAAATTTGACAATTTCTTCACCACGTCCTAAAATGCCCCTCCAATGGACGCTCACGACCACCCGTTGAGGCAACTGCCTCTGTTCGCCTCTCTGGAGCCGGCGGCCTGGGACGCGCTCGTCTCCCGCGCCCGCCGCCGGGTCTTCGCGCCGCAGCAGTCGCTCGCCGTCGAGGGGGAGCCCTGTCGGACGGTCTACTTCATCGTGAGGGGGCTGGTGCGCATCTACCGCCTGTCGCCCGAAGGCCGCGAACAGGTGCTCGCCTATCTGAGCACCGGCGAGGCGGTCAACCTCATCCCGGCCCTCGACGGGGGGCCGGTGCCCGCCAACGCGGAGGCGGCGACGGAGAGCGTCGTCTACGCCATCCCCTGCGACCATTTCCACGCCCTGGTGCGTCGTTACCCGGCTATGAGCGTGCCGCTGGCGGAGCGATTGGCCGCCGAGGTGCGCCGCCTGGGGGATATGGTGGAAGGTCTCGCACTTCACACGGTGCGCACCCGATTGGCGCGGTTTCTGCTCGCGCAGGCCGCCGCGCCGGAGGGAGAGGGGCATCCCCGCCGCTGGACGCAGGAGGAGATCGCCGCTCACATCGGCACCGTGCGGGAGATGGTCGGGCGCACGCTGCGTGATTTCGCCGCCGCCGGGTTGGTTCGCCGTCGGCGGGGGCGCATCGTGGTGGTGGACCGGGAGGGGTTGGAGCGGGAGGCTCTGATGTCCCTCGTGGAGTGAGTGTCTTTTCCTCGTAGTTGCCCCGTTGTTTCCTCTTGTTTGCTCCCTTGCTTTGTGCGGGTGGCCTCGACGCGGAGCGTCCATCTGCGTTCCCACGCCGGAGCGTGGGAACGAGGAGGGGGGCTGGAGCGTGGGAACGAGTGAGCGTGTCGCGCGGGGCTCAGTTGGGGGAGAAGCGGTATCCCTTGCCGCGTTCGGTGAGGATGAAGCGGGGGTGCTGTGGGTCCTTCTCGATTTTCTTCCGCAGACTCCAAATGTACCACTTGACGCTCTGCGTCCCGGCGTCCGCCATCGTGCCCCAGATGGCATCGAACAGGACCCGCGAGGGGATGATCCGACCGGCCCGCTCGGCCAGGAAGACGAGCAGGTTGTACTCGATCGGGCTCAAGGGCACTTCCTCACCGTAGGCAAAGACCATCTGCTCGTCCAGGTTGATGACCAGGTCGCCGTTGCCAAAACTGATGACGCGCGGCTTCTCGTAGGACATCCTGACCCGACGGAGCAGGGCGGACACCCGAGCGGCCAGTTCGGCGATGCGGAACGGTTTGACCAGGTAATCGTCCGCGCCCCCAGTAAGCCCGCTGACGATGTCGTCCACGGAGTCCAGCGCGGTCAGGAAGATGATCGGCACCGAGGAGACCTGCCGCAGCCGCTCGCAGACATCCCAGCCGCTCATGCCGGGCATCATCACGTCCAGGATCACCAGGTCAGGGGCCACTTGGTTGAACAGGAGCAGCCCCTCATCGCCGTTGGTGGCGGTGTGTACGATGTAGCCCTTGGGGGTCAACGCCTGCCGGATTAGTTTGAGCAGGAGAGTATCGTCATCTATGACCAAGATTGTCGCGGCCATATCCCCGGTGTCCTCGACTGCTCGTCCTCCCACCGGCGTGACCTCAACCGGCGGGAGGGTGGATGGTAGTGCTCGCCCAATTGTAACTGTTTTTGGGAAAGGCGCAACCTGCGTTACAGCGCGTCCAGGCGGGCGATGAGAAACGGCACCAGCATTTCGTCCGGCGTGAGGCTGCCGTGATGCCCTCGGAAGTCCAGCGGCTGGGTCTTCTTCTTGAAGATGAAGCGGCTGCCGTCCTGTGCCAGGAGCAGGATGTCCCCCAGGCGGCGGCGAATCGCGGGGACCGGCGGTTCCCCGTTCCAGGGGCCGAAGAGCCCGGCCTGAACCGCCCGGTCGCTGTCCACCAGGAGGAAGCGGCCGGGGAAGTGGTCGGCGACGTAGGCCCGCAGGTCGTCGGCGGAGCCGGGACGGACGTAGAGGTAAGCGGCCCGTGATTCCGCCGCCGGAGGGAGGAGCAGGGTCTCCCACAGGGCCGGATGGTCTTCGAGCGTGACCAGCCGGTCGGGTGGGGTGGCGGTGCTGCCGTGGTCGGCGGTGACGATGAGCAAGGTGCCGTCCCTCAACTCGGCGGGGAGGGTGTCCAGGAAGTTTTCCTCCAGCGAGCGGAGCACGGAGCGCAGGGCGGCGTAGAACTGGTCGCTCTCCGGCCCGTAGACATGGGCGATGGAGTCGGTGTTGCTCCAATAGACGCTGGCGAAGAGCGGCCGGTCGCGGTGGGTCAACAGGGTGTAGCGCAGGTTGAGCCACATATCGCCGGCCTCGATGTGGCCGCGCAGTTCCGTCATCCCCCGCAGGAAGATGCGGGAGAGCGCACCGCCGATGTAGGGCAAGTGGGTGTGGGCGACGGTCTGGACGCCGACGGCGGACAGCCTCTGTCCCAGGCCGGGGACGGCGATGAACTGCTCCGGCTCCCAGTCCCAGGCGGGCAGGAGGCCGGGCTGCTCGTGGGCCGCCGGGCCGAGTTTCAGCATATCGGCGAGGAGGCCGTATTCGGGCAGGAGCAAGCGGGTGCCGATGAAGCCGTGTTCGAGCGGCGGGAGGCCGGTCCAGAAGGTGGTCAGCGCGGCGACGGTGGTCGAGGGGAAGATGGAGGTGATGGGGGCGAGCCGTCCGGCCTCTTCCAGGCGGCGGAGTACCGGCGGACTGTCCGGGCGGTCGAGGGCCCGTTGCAGTTGCCGGTAGCCGACGGCGTCGAGGACGACGAGGATGACGCGCCGAACGCCGTCGGCCAAATCCTCCCACAGGGCCGGGTCGAGCGGCGGGGCGGTGCCGTCCAACTCCACCCCCAGCAGGCGGGCGACGGTGGCGGGGACGTTGGCGATGGAGTAGGCGTCGTAGTTGGGATAGACGAACTCCGGCGGGAGGAAGTCCGCCAGGCCGGGCAGGCGGTGGGCCAACAGGCGGCGTTCGATCTGATAAGCGGTGGTCATTGGTCAGTCTCCTTTGGGATGGGTGTCGTACCGGCGATGCCAGTCGGTGAGGCTCTTGAGGGCGACGACCGCCCCGCCCAGCAGTCCGAGCAGGATGACCGGCGGCGGCGCGCTCAGAATCCACAGAAGCGGCCCCACGAGCAACATCACCAGAATCAGGGCGCGGGCCCGGTGGACGTGGAGCAGTCCCACCAGGGCGAACCACAGCACCGCCACGATGGGCAGGGCCTCCAGCGCGTGGAGCGGGTCGAGGGCTGCCAATGTGCCGGCCAGGGATGAGAGGCCAATCCCGCCGGCGAAACGGATGAACAGGGACCAGTTGTGGCCGACGACCGCCAGAACGCCGGCCGCCGTCGCCGCCCAGGGGTCGGGGGTCAGGCGGCGGGCGACGACGACGGCGGCGATGCCGAGAATGACATCCACGACGCCGGTCAGCACGCCGCCCCATACGCCGGTGACGCGGGAGACGTTCATGCCGCCGGTGTGACCGCTGCCATGCTGCCGCACGTCCACGCCGCGCCACAGGCGGGCCACCAGGACGCCGGTCGGCACCGCGCCGAGGAGATAGCCCAGTAACGCAGCCCACAGATAAACCATTGTGCCTCCTCCTGTTTGGGGGACGGCCTCTTGAGAGCAGACAGGCCGCCGGTCTCCCGCGCGGCCTGTGTTGGGTCGAGATTCGGACTTTCGGAACCCAACGGCCCGCTCTCAGGCCGTGACCAATTCCACCTCTTCGGCGGGCACCTCGACCCGACGGTCCTCGATCTGCACGACGACGACCCCGCGCAACGGGAGCAAGTCCACCACCTTCCCCTCACCGTGCGGCGTGCGCACCCGCTTCTTGCGCCGGGGCAATGCGCGGGAGGCCTCCTTGTACTGCTCGTGCTCGTAAGCCAGGCAGCAGCGCAGCCGTCCGCACATCCCGGTGATGTCCGACGGGTTGAGGGAGACCCCCTGCACCTTCGCCATTTTGATGGAGACGGGGGAGAACTCGGAGAAGAAGCGGGAGCAGCAACGGGGCTCGCCACAGGCCCCGTACCCGCCCAGCAATTTGGCGTAGTCGCGCGGGCCCACCCGGCGCAGGTCCACGCGGACGTTCAGTTGACGCTGCATCTGTTGCCCCAGACGGCTCAGGTCGAGTTTCTTGTCCTCGCCGGTGTAGAGCAGCGTCAGCCGCTGCCGGTCGAAGGTGTACTCGGCGGAGAGCACTTTGATCGGCAGTCGCATGCGGTCGGCCATCCGACGGGCGAGCCTCAGGGCCTCCTGCTCCTTGCCGCGCAACTCGCGGTGCAGGGCCAGGTCTACTCCGGTGGCCCGCCGCTGAATGGCTTTCAGGCGGCCCGGCTGTTCCTGGGGCGACATCCACCGCAGGGCGACGACTTCCCCCAACTGCCGCCCGCGCACCGTTTCGACCAGGACGTAGTCGCCGGTGCGCAGGTCGTCGCAGGTGCTGGCGTCGAAGTTGTACAGTTTGCCGGTGGGGCGGAAGCGCACGCTGGCTATCAACAGAGTCTCTTGCCGCTCGCTCACTTCTTCTTTTTCCGCGCCGCCCGACGCTCCTTTTCGGCCAGTTCCGCGGCGTAGGCGGTGGGGTGGATTTGGGCGTGATACTCCAACGGCCGCTTCAGTTTGTCCAATCCCCACAGAAACTCGCCGCCGTCCCGCTTGTAGGCGGCCACCTCGTAGTCATGCCCCATTTTGATGGCGTCGGAGGGGCAGAACTCGGCGCAGAAGCCGCAGGACATGCAGATGCTCAGGTCAATGTGGAACTGGGCCGGCTCCCGCTTCGGCTTGCCGGTCTCCGGGTCCGTCGCCCGCTCGATCCAGATGCACTGCGGCGGGCAGACTTTGACGCAGATGCCGCAGGCGGTACAGCGCAGGCTGCCGTCTGGCTCCACGACCTGGAAGGGGAAACTGCGGTAGTTTTCCGGGAGCGGCAGCCTCTCCTTCGGGTACTGCACGGTGAAGACGCCGCGCCCTTTCGGGCTCTGGCGGATGGGGAGCGCGTCGGGGGAGTATCGCTTGCCGAACCCGCCCTTGAGAAACCAATGCAGATCGTCAACGTAACTGGTCACGAACCGCCCGATGGTGACGCTGAACGCTTTGAGAATGCCGAAACCGTACATTAGCGATCCACCTCCCCCAGGGTGATGTCAATGCTGGCCAGGATGGCGACCACGTCGGCGACCAGGTGGCCTTTGGTGAGTTCGCTCAGAACGCCCAGGTTGGCGAAACTGGGCGCCCGGACGCGGTACCGATAGGGGTTCGTCCCGCCGTCGGAGACCAGGTAGAAGCCCAGTTCCCCTTTGGGGGATTCCACCCGTCCGTAAGCCTCGCCGGCCGGGATTTTGATGGTCGGCTTTTTCCGTCCGGCCATAATCGGCCCGTCGGGTAGCCGTTCCAACGCCTGGCGCAGGATGCGGAGCGACTGGCGAATCTCCTCGAAACGCACCAGGAAGCGGTCGTAGATGTCGCCGTGGGTGCCCACCGCCACGTCCCAATCGAACTCATTGTAGATGGAGTAGGGCTCGGCGCGGCGCACGTCGTAGGGGACGCCGGAACCGCGCAGCAGCGGCCCGGTGCAGCCGTAGGCGACCGCCACGTCGGCCGGCAGCACGCCGACGCCGACGGTACGGGCGCGGTAGACCTCGTTGTCGAGCAGGAAGCGCTCGAACTCTTCCAGCCGCCGGGGGAGCCGCTCGTAGACCAATTCTTTCGCCAGCGGGAGGAACTCCTCCGGGATGTCGCGGGAGACGCCGCCGAAGCGGAAGTAGTTGCACATCATCCGCGCCCCGGAGGCCATCTCGAACAGGTCAATAATCAATTCTCGCTCTTCCAGCGCGTAGAGCATCGCCGTCAGGTAGACGCCGATGTCGTTGGTGAAGAAGCCGATGGAGACGAAGTGGTTCAGTACACGGGTCAGTTCCGCCATGATGACCCGCAGGTATTCGGCCCGCTCCGGCACCTCGATGCCGGCCAACTTCTCCACCGCCACGGCGTAGCCGAAGTTGTTCGACATTGAGCACATGTAGTCGAGCCGGTCGGTGTAGGGCATGTTCGCCAACCAGGTGTTCCGCTCGCCGATTTTCTCGTGGCTGCGGTGGAGGTAGCCCAGCACCGGTTCCAGGTACTGAATCCTCTCCCCGTCGAGGAGGGCGGCCATTCGCAGAACGCCGTGGGTGCTGGGGTGCTGCGGTCCCAGGTTGACGACGATCCGGTCGGTGTGCATCGGGCGGCCGTTCTCGGCCATCAACTTGTCCAGGGGGGCGTAGACCGCCTCCTCCGCCTGGGGCTGCCAGTTCTCCGGCGACCAGTCCTCCGGGTAGCGGAGGTTGCGGCCCAACGGGGCACGCTCCTCGGCCATCACCGGTTTCCCGTTGGGGAAGCGGCTGGGGAAGGGCTTGTGCTCCGCCTCGTAGTAGACCTCGTGCCAGTCCTTGCGCAACGGGTGGCCCTCGAACCCCTCCCAGAGCAGGATGCGGCGCAGGTCGGGGTGGCCCTCGAAGCGGATGCCGACCAGGTCCCACGTCTCCCGCTCGTGGACGCTGGCGGCCGGCCAGACGGAGACGACCGAGGGGACGACGGGGTTATCGTGGTCGGCGTGGACGTGAACTGTCAGCGGGCCGCCGGTGGGCTGGAACAGGTGGTAGACGGCGTCGAAGCGGGCGGGGAACTGGGTCGTCGGCTGGGGATAATCCACGCCGGAGACGAGCGAGAGGTACTTGTAGTCCAACTCATCCCGCAAGAAGGTGGCGACATCCACCCAGTGTTCCGGCGCGATGACCAATCCCTCGTGTTCCGCCGGTTGGGCCGCGCCGGGGAAGCGTTCGTTTACAGTGGTGAGCAGGTCTTCGATCGCCATCTCACTTACCCCCTTCCGGTGCGGCTTCCTCGCCGACGATAGTCCAGTCAATCATATCGGGGCCCAGGGTCGGCACCGGGATGCCCCGGTCTTCCAACTCCTTGCGGTACCAGCGCAGGTCTTTGATCGCCTCGTGGTCCCACTTGGCGTGCAGGGAGAGGAAGGCGTAGTAGAGGGCCTCCGGGCGCGGGGGGCAGCCGGGGACGTAGACGTCCACCGGGATGAGTTTGTCCACGCCGGAGACGACGTTGTAGCCCTCTTTGAAGGGCCCGCCGGAGATGGCGCACGCGCCCATCGCGATGACGTACTTGGGCTCTGGCATTTGATTGTAGAGGCGGACTACCTGGGGGGCCATTTTTTTGGTGATGGTGCCGGAGATGATCATCAGATCGGCTTGGCGGGGACTGGGGCGCACGATGTCCATACCGAAACGGGCCTGGTCGAAGCGGGAAGCGGCGGCGCAGATCATCTCGATTGCGCAGCACGCGATGCCTGAGAAGAGAGGCCACAACGACCGCTTGCGGCTCCAATTGTAGAGCCTGTCCCACGGCATGAGGCGCACCGAACTTTGAAGTTCAGGGGGGACTTCTGGCAAGCGCGGGTTATGAGTCATTGGAACAACGTCCTCCTTACGTCTCAACGTCTCGTGTGTATTCGGTTGTCACAAACCGGGCGTATTCTACACCGCTTTCCCGAATTGGGCAACTTCCACAGCCCGACAGGGTAGGCGATGGCAGTGCCATCGCCCACCCAGCAGTGCCATCGCCTACCCATTTGACCGTAAGCGTAAGAGCGTTGAAAGCACCGGCCCGACGATGGCTACATCCCCCGCATGGTCAGCGGCAGGTACAGGCCGCACCAGGGCAGGCCGAAGTCCTGGACGGTCGTCCCCTGGGCGGTGATGTGGACGGTGACGGTGTGGCTGATGAAGCGGTCGCCGGACGCCAGTGCAGCCCGCACCTCGTGTTCGCCCTCATCCAGCCACAGGGTGTAGTGCCCCGTTCCGGGCGCGGCCACCGTCGCCGGGAAGTCACGAGCGGCGACGCGGGCCGCGATCCCCTGCCGACAAACGCCGGTGACGAAGCCGGTCAGTCGGCCCATCGTCGGCGCGGGGAGCACCGTCACCGTCAGCGGGAGGTAGACTTGGGGGTACTGCGGGTCGTCGCTGACGGCCAGGAGGCGCAAGCGGTGTTCCCCCGGCTGCACCTGACCGGTGTCCAGCGTCAGCGTGACGGCCCGCTCCGCGTGCGCCGGCAGTGTCCCGTCGGCGGGGGATTCCGCCAGCCAGCCCGCCTCCACGCCGATGGTGGCGTGGGCGGTCTCCGGCGACCATTCTTCTACCCCGGAGGTGGTCCCCAGCGCGAGGGCTATGTCCAGCCGCCCGTCGTCGTTCCCCAGGAGGGAGAGGGGAAGCGAGATGGTGATGGAGTGGGCCCCGTAGACGATGGGGACGGAGCCCTGGTAGGCGGCGTCCCGCCGCCAGACGTCCACCAGGCCCAGCGACGGCCCGGCGAAGAGGTCGAGGTAGTAGTCGGAGCCGATGTCGTGCCCCGGTGAGCCGGCCATCTCATCCGGCGGGAAGCCGGTGTCCGGGTTGCGGTCGGTGTCGAGATAGACGTAGCCGACTACGTCGCGGGGTGCGCAGTCCAGGGCGAAGGTCAGCCGCAGGGTGAGCACGGCCGGCTCCCCATCCCAGCCCCGTTCGCCGACGGCGGCCTCGCCGAGGATGAGGTCGGCGGCCTCGCCGTCCCCCTGGGCGTCGAAGAGGAACGGGCTCAGGGGTTCCGCCGCGTCGGCCCGGACGTCGGCCAAGACGCGGTTCGAGGGCCGGGCGGCGGCCGTCCGCTGCGGCCAGGCGGTGGAGGTCGCGTGGCTCTCCGTCACGTCGAGCGGGAGGTCATCGTCCGCCGTCGTCTCGTACAGTTGGAAGGTGAGCGGGCGCGGGCCGCCGTTGCTGATGGTCAGCGCGTGGGTGATGACGCTCCCCCAGGTGGCGGTCAGCGTCAGCGGGGAGGGGAGGACGGCGATCTGGGGGCTGTCGCGGCACAGCGCGAAATCGTGGGGCAGGGCCGCCGTCTGGGGGGCGACGGTGACGGTGGCGGTGGCGGAGAGGTAGCCGACGGCGGAGGCCGTCAGGAGGTGCGGGCCGGGGGTCAGCCAGATGAGGTACTCGCCGGCGGCGTCGGTGGTGACCGCGCCCAGCCCCGGCGCGGAGACGCTCGCCATCACCGGCTCCCCGGTGCGCCGGTCTCCGACCCGCCCGGTCAGCCAGCCCATCGTTGGGGAGGGGACGACTGTCACGGTGAGGTAGACGTAGGGGTCGGCCACGATGACCCGATAGTCCAGGGAGGTCAGCAGCAGTGGGATGGTGTAGGTGCCCGGCTGCATCCCGGCGGCGTCGAAGGTGAGGGTGATGGGGCGGCTGTCGGCCGCGGCGACGGTCCCCGTCAGCGGCGATGCCGTGACCCAGGGGACGTCGCCGTAGTCCAGGTAGCCGACGGCCCATTTCGTGGGGGTGAGGTCGTAGCCGGTGGTCGAGTTGTACCACTCCCCGTACTCATACTTGGCGTCACCCCACAGGTCGAAATAGATCCCCAACCCGCTGCTGGGCTGCACCTCCAGGCCGGAGATGGAGATCGCGAACTCGAAGACCCAGTGCGGGATGGGGTCGTCGGGCGTCGCCGAGCGTCCCGCCTGGGCTTCGCCGGGGGACGACATAGATGTGTTCTGTTCCCCGTCCCTGATGAATACCGAGAAGTACTTGACGCCGTAACCTCGACCCTCCTCATAGTACGGGGCCTGCGGGACGTAAATCCGCACGTTGCTGTTGACGTTCCCCCGCGTGTCGTACCGGCCAAAGTAATCCAGCAGGACGTACAGGTAATCGGCGGAGTGCGCGATGTAGGCCGCGCCGATGGCCTCGCCGCCGGGGTCGTCGTAGGGGGTGAGGTGGAAGACGGCGGCGTCGTCCCATTCTCCCGGCGTGTATGTGCCGTCAACAGTGGGGACGGTGGAGAAAGGGATGTCGAAGACGGGGGCCTGGCCGTCGGCGATGGATGGTTTGTAAGAGGGAGGGAAGGTCTGCTCACCGGCGGTTCCCTCGTAGATGGCGTAGGTGAGGGTGCTCGGCGCGGAGTTGCCGATGGTCAGCGTGCGGGTGGTCGTCCGCCCGGCCATCAGCGTGACCGTCAGCGCGGAGGGCGTGATGACGACGTGGGGGCGCAGGGCGACGTTTCGGGTGACGGGCGCGTCGGGCGACACGGCGATCGAGGTCAGGTCGGCGGCGATGTAGCCCGCCTGCTCGACGTGCAGGGAGTAGACGTCGGCCAGCAGCGGCATGGTGTAGGTGCCGCTCACGTCGGTTGCGACGGTCAGATTGTCGCGCGGGGACCGGGCGGCGACTGTCGCACCGACCAGCGGCGCGTCGGTGCGGGAGTCGGTGACGACGCCCCGCAGGGTGCCGATGGAGGCGTCGGAGCGGAACCAGGTCAGTATGCGGCGCATCACCACCGCCGCGTCCGGCGGTTGAAGGGCCTCGAAGGGGAATCCGAAGTAGACGGTGCGGAAGAGGTGTTGGCGGTCGAAGTAGGTGACGGCGACAGGGGCCCAGTAACCGTATTCGTAACTCGAGAGGAAGGCCGGCGATGAAAGTTCGTCGTAGTCGAGGGATGAGATGGTGATTTGGAAGGGGGGCGCGAGGGTGTAGGGCCCCAGCCACGCGCCGACCGGGTTGTCCGGTACGCCGGAGATCTCGCTGGGCATGACGTCGTTCCACGCTTCGAGGTGCAGGTAATCCCTGACAAAAAAGGACTTGCTGGACGTGCGGGCGTAGGAGGCACTGGACAGGAAGAGCATCCCCCCGCCGTCGAGGTAGGCGGCCAGGTCGTCCTCGGCCTCGGCGACGTGGCCGCCGTTGCCGTCCGCGCCGGTAGTCCAGATGACCATCGGGTACTGTTCCAGCGTGTCCAGGGTGGGGAAGAGCGAGGCGGCTTCCCAGTAGTCGTACTCCTCCCCCAGGTTGTCCAAGGTGGCGGTGAAGTATTCCTCGTACCGGTCGCCGCCGTCGTCGTCCACCAGGAGAATGGGGGGCAGGTGGACGAGGGGGAAGTCGGCGGTGGTGTCGTCCTCGATGGCGATGGTGCGGGCGAGGCTTTCGTAGCCCCGGCTCTTGACCAGGATGTCGTAGGTCCCCTGGGCGACGGTGACGCTGTAGAAACCGGTGGCCGGGTCGCTCGTCACTGCGTCTAGGGGGGTGTCGAGGACGGCGACGGTCGCCGCCAGTGGTGCGCCGGTCGCGGCGTCGGTCACGTGCCCCGCCAGGGTGTGGAGGGGGGCGGCGGGCAGTACGATGTCCCGCGTTGTGACCTCGTCGGTGGTGATGGCGACGGTGACGGTGAGCGGGAGGTAGCCGTACTTGCGGACGCTCATGTCGTAACGGCCCGCCGCCAGGGTGAGGGTGTAGACTCCCTGGGCGTCGGAGGTCGTTTCGGAGACGCGCCCGTCAGCCTGGAAGCGGGCGGCGACGCGGGCCTCGGCGACGGGTGCGCCGGTGTCGCCGTCCGTCACCTGTCCGGTGAGGATGCCGGCGGTGCTGACGAGGAGGACGGCGTTGTAGGCGTCAATGCGCCCCCAGCCGTAGGTGTAGTCGGGGCCGGGGTCGCCCAGGTCAACGGCGGTGGAGGCGATCGTCCCCTGTACCTCGTCGAGGGTCAGGTGGGGGGCGGCTTGCAGGATGAGGGCCGTCAGCCCGGCGACGTGTGGGGCGGCCATCGAGGTGCCGCTCAGGTAGGCGTAGTCCCCGTTGGTCCAACTGGAGCGGACTTGAACCCCCGGTGCGCAGAACTCCGGCTTGGTGGCGGTGGTGAAAGGGGACGGGCCCCGGCCGGAGAAGTAGGCGATCTGGTCATCGGCGTCGGTCGCGCCGACGGCCCAGGACTCGCTGTAGTCGGCAGGGGCACTGATGGAGCCCGCGCCGGGGCCTTCGTTTCCGGCGGCGAAGATGGGGACGATTCCGGCGGCGAGGAGGGCCCGCACGTCGTCCTGGAAAGTGGTGTCCCAACTATCGGAGTTGCCCCACGAGTTGTTGACCACTTGCGGGGCCAGGGAGGGGTCGGGGTTGTGTCCCTGCCGGTCGGTGGGAGCCAGGAGCCACTGGAATCCGGCGTGAATCGTGGACTCGTAGCCGAAGCCCCAGCCGTCGAACGCTTTGAC
>JALWUZ010000384.1 GCA_027079895.1 Anaerolineae bacterium | reverse complement strand
TCGCCGCCGTGCCGGTGATGTTGGAGTAGAGCGCGGCGTGGACGGTCGCCGTCAGGATGGCCTGCCCGCCGCTCCGCGCCGGCAGCGACGGGAGACGCCAGGCGAGGCGCGGCCCGTCCACCGTCATCGTGCCCGGCGGCGAGACGAGGACTCCGCCGAGGGAGAGGCTGAGCGGCAGGGTGAGGGTGATGGCGATGTCGCGCCCGTCCGCCGGGCCCCGATTGGTGTAGGTCAGCGTGTAGGTCAGCGGGGCGTACCGCAGCACCGGATCCGGCCGGTCATCCAGGGCGATGGACAGGTCGGCATAAGCCGTCACCGGCACGGCGAGCGTCGCAGGGGGCGTGTCGTGCGGCCCGGCGACCGCGGCGGTGTTGGTGATGAGCGTGCCGGGGAGCAGGCCGCTGTCCACCAGCACCGTCAGCGTGAACCGACGCACCGCGCCGATGGGCAGCGTTTCCACCGTCCAGGTGATGAGGCCGGCACGCGGCCCGGTGAACGGCCGGGTCGCAGTGACGAAGGCGACGCCGTCCGGCAACCGGTCGTAGACGGAGAGGGCGATGGCCTCGCAGTCCCCGACGTTGGAGACGGCGACGGTGTAGGTGAGCGGCAGCCCGGCCTCCGCCACCGGCGGGGTGCTCCGTTGAGAGATGGCGAGCGCGGCCCCGGCGACCGTCACCGTCGCCGATGTCACGTCCTGGCCGCAGGAGTTGGTGCCGGTCAGGTGGACGGTGTAATCGCCCGGCGCGGCGAAGGTGTGGGTGGGAGAGGGGAGCGTGCTCGTCACCCCGTCGCCGAAAGCCCAGCGGTAGGCGGTGGCTCCCTGGCTGAGGTTGCCGAACGCGACCGCGCTCCCGACGCAGGCCGTCGGTGGGGCGGTGAAGGCGGCCTCAGGCGGGCCCGTCACCGTGATGGTCTTCGTAATCGTGGAGAGACCGCAGGAGTTGGTGCCGGTCAGGTGGACGGTGTAATCGCCCGGCGCGGCGAAGGTGTGCGTGGGGGAGGGGAGCGTGCTCGTCACCCCGTCGCCGAAAGCCCAGCGGTAGGCGGCGATGCCCTGGCTGAGGTCGCTGAACGCGACCGCGCTCCCGACGCAGGCCGTCGGTGGGGCGGTGAAGGCGGCCTCAGGCGGGCCCGTCACCGTGATGGTCTTCGTAATCGTGGAGAGACCGCAGGAGTTGGTGCCGGTCAGGTGGACGGTGTAATCCCCTGGCGCGGCGAAGGTGTGGGTGGGGGACGGGAGCGTGCTCGTCACCCCGTCGCCGAAATCCCAGTGGTAGGCGGTGGCGTCCTGGCTGAGGTTGCCGAACGCGACCGCGCTCCCGACGCAGGCCGTCAGGGGGGCGGTGAAGGCGGTGTGAGGCGGGCCCGTCACCGTGATGGTCTTCGTAATCGCGGAGAGGCCGCAGGAGTTGGTGCCGGTCAGGTGGACGGTGTAGTCGCCCGGCGCGGCGAAGGTGTGGGTGGGGGACGGGAG
>JALWUZ010000383.1 GCA_027079895.1 Anaerolineae bacterium | reverse complement strand
GCCTGATCCTCCTGGGAGTGGCCTGGCAGGTCTGGAGCAGCGTCAAGCCGTACACGTCGAACAAACAGTTCGCCCTGCGAGGACTCGCCGCCCTCCTGCTGATCATCGGCGGGCTGGGATTGGTGCTAGGCTTCCCCGACATGCTGGAGCACGGCGACAAGACCCTCTTCCGCTCGCTGCTGATCACCTTCTACTACTCCATCGGCACGGTTCCATTCCAGATTGTCATCTCATTCCTCCTGGCCAACATCCTGTTCCAGGAAATCAAAGGCAAGACGATGTGGCGCATCCTCTACTTCCTCCCTTATGTCACCGTCGCCGTGGCCTCCGCCGCCGTGTGGCGCTCAATCTTCGACCCTGGACGGGGATTCGTGAACGTCACCCTGGCCGCGCTGGGAGTCGCCGAGGACAAGTTGCCTCAGTGGATCTTCGAGGATACCGGGGTCAACATCCTGATTGGGCAATGGCTGGGCATCAACGTCCCTTCCTGGGCCGGCGGGCCGAGCCTGGCCCTGGTGGTCATCATCTTCTACAACATCTGGACCTACGTCGGATACAACACCGTCATCTACTTGGCCGGGCTGGGGAACGTCCCCAGCGAGATGTACGAGGCGGCCAAGATAGACGGTGCCAGCCGCTGGGAACTGCTGCGACACGTCACCATCCCGCTGGTCTCGCCGACCACCTACTTCCTGGTGATGATGGGAGTGCTGGGCACCTTCCGCGCCTTCAATCACATCTACGTCATCACCACCGGCCACACACTGGGATTCCCCCAGGGGACTACGATGACCGCCAGCATCCTCATCTACAAGCAATTCTGGGAAGGGCACCGTTTCGGCTACGCCTCGGCCCTCGCCTTCGTGCTGACCGGCGTTATGCTGGCCCTGACCTGGATTCAAAAGCGCGTCGCGGAAGGACGGGTGTTCTATGGCTAGCATGGAGGCAACGATGAGCGACCAAAAGAGCAATGCATATCGTACCCGACGGTTGCTTCTGCAAGGGTTGATGTACTTCGTCCTCACCGTCGGAGCGGTGATCGCAGTCTTCCCCTTCGCCTGGCTGCTTCTCACCTCCATCAAGACCTACGGCGAGCACAGCCAGCGGGTGTTGTGGCCGGCCGGCCTGACGCTGCGCCCCTACGTCGGCCTGCCCCCGGCCAGAGAACTGGTCGTGCCGCTCCATCCCACCGACCAGTGGCACGGTTCGACCGCCTCCTTCAGTCCCCACATGGAGGGCAGCATCGTCGTGAACGAACTCTCCCCCTTTGTGGAAGAGCGACTGAAGAAACGCGGCATCGAAATCCCCCTCAATGTGCTCATCCTGGCGACCGACACGACCGACGACGGCGTGCAGAACTACGACCGCTTCGTGCTGACCCTCAACTCGCGGATTGTCGAGCAGTTCGCGACCCGTCTCAAACTAGGGCAGTGGGGCGGCCCCAACTACGAGGGCGGCGACCGGGGCCGCTGGGGCCCGCATTTCAAAATCGTCGAGGCGACCCCCGACCACCTGGTGGTCAAAGAGAAGTGGAACATAGTCCACATGCTGTTCGGCAACTACATCTACGCCTGGAACCTGGCGAACTTCGCCCACTACACCCGCAACAGCGTCATTACCACCCTGCTCACCATCGCCGGAGTGGTCATCACCGGCACGCTGGCGGCCTACGCCTTCGCGCGGATGGAGTTCCCGGCCAAAGAGTTGCTGTTCACCGCCTACCTGGCGACCTACATGATTCCCTGGACGGTGGTGATGATCCCCGATTACCTCATCATCGTCGCGCTGGAGGACTTCTTCAAGAACACCTTTGGGATGGAGAACGCCTGGTACAACAACTGGACGGCGTTGACGATCCCCTTCATGGTCAACGCCTTCACCGTCTTCCTCCTGCGGCAGTTCTTCGCCCAAATCCCCAAAGAGTTGTTCGACGCCTCGCTCATTGACGGCTGCGGCCACCTGCGCTTCCTGACCCAGATCGTCTTGCCGATCTCCAAAGCCCCGCTGATGACGGTCATCATCCTCAACGGCATCTGGGCCTGGAACTCGCTGCAATGGCCGCTCATCGTCACCAGCACCCCCGACTGGCGACCGATCACCGTCGGGTTGGCCAGTTTCATCACCGAGGCCGGGGCGGAGACCCAGTTGATTATGGCCGGCTCGGTCATCACCACGATACCGATTCTGGTACTCTACTTCTTCACCCAGAAGCAGTTCACCGAGGGAATCGCCACGACCGGGCTGAAAGGCTGACGCGACCAAGAGAAAAGGAGGTGATGCCCAGAGAACAGACAGGATAACGGACAAGTAAGCCAACGTAAGTTTCAGAGTTTGCGAATCGGCTGCCGACCACAGCCGCCGAATCGCCAGATCAACAGTGACCAAACACCAGGAGGAGAAAAATGAAAATCAGAAAATGGCTTGCCGTTTTGGCTCTCTTGACCCTTGTCGTCCCGTTGCTGGCGGCCTGCGCGAAGCCGACCGCGGCTCCGACCCAGGCCCCGCCGACCGCGGCTCCCGCCCAGCCGACGGAAGCCCCGCAGCCGACCGAGGCCCCGCAGCCGACGGAGGCCCCGCAGCCAACCGAGGCCCCGCAGCCGACCGAGGCCCCTGCACCGGAGTACGACACCGCCATCTATGGCGACCTGGAAAACCTCGACCCCAGCGGCCAGACCGTCGTCTACTGGTATCAGCACACCCGTTCCCGCGAGGAGTTGATGCTGAGCATGATTGACGAGTTCAACCGCACCAACGAGTGGGGCATCACCGTGCAGGGCGAATCCCAGGGCGGCTACGGCGACCTGTACAAGAACATCGTCGCCGGCATCCCCGCTCACCAACTCCCCAGCATGGCGGTAGCCTACCAGAACCAGGCCGCCACCTACGCCGGGCAGGGCGTGCTGGTCGCGCTCGACCCCTACGTCAACAGCCCGAAGTGGGGCTACACCGAGGAAGAGTTGAACGACTTCTTCCCCATCGCCCTGGCCGCCGACTACTTGCCCCAGTTCGACGCCCGCTACGGCTGGCCGCCCTACAAGTCAATGGAGGTCATGTACTACAACGAAGACTGGCTGAAGGAACTGGGGTACGATGGCCCGCCGGAGACCTGGGATGAGTTCGCCGAAATGGCCTGCGCCGCCGCCGAGAATCCGTTCTCCGGCGCGACCGGCGAGGGGCAGTCCTACGGCTACGTCTACTCCATTGACGCCTCCCGCTTCGCCACCTTCGTCTTCAGCCGGGGCGGCAACATCATCAACAAGGACGGCACCGAATACGTCTTCAACGGCCCCGAAGGGCTGGAAGCGTTGAACTTCCTCAAGGACTTGGTGGACCGCGGCTGCGCCCGCGAGCAGACCGAGAGATACGGCGACCAGAGCGACTTCGGCGCCGGCCTCTCCCTCTTCACCATCGGCTCCATCTCCGGCCTGCCCTACTACAAGAACGCCGTGGACGAGGGCGCGGGCTTCAGTTGGAGCGTCAACCCGCCGCCGCACACCACCCCCAAGCCCCGCCTGAACATCTACGGCGCGAGCCAGTCCATCTTCGTCAGTTCCCCCGAAGAGCAGTTGGCCGCCTGGATCTTCATCAAGTGGATGAGCGAGCCTGAACAGCAGGCCCAGTGGGCCAGCGGCACCGGCTACTTCCCCACCCGCCAGTCCGCCGCCGACCTGCTGAGCGACTACTTCGAGGAACATCCCATCTACAAGAAGGCTTTCACCTTCATGTCAATGGACTACGGCATCGAGTCGCCCGTCGCCGGCTACGACGAGTGCCGTTCGGCCATCTCCGAGATGTTGACCTCCGTCCTGGGCGGAGCCGACACCGAGGGCGAACTGAACGCCACCGTTGAGGCCTGCAACGAGTACCTGCAAGAAGCCGCGCCGCAGTAAAACGGTGCGAACGGTGTGAAATGCAAAAGCCCCGCCCACATCGGGAGGGGCTTTTGCTTACCGTCCGGCAACCCCAGGGAGGAGCAATATGACCGCCACAGCCATCCATCAGGCGCGGAAAATCAAGAACCTCCACGCCCGCACCTTGCTAGAAAA
This sequence comes from Anaerolineae bacterium, assembly GCA_027079895.1. Classification (GTDB taxonomy): domain Bacteria; phylum Chloroflexota; class Anaerolineae; order B4-G1; family B4-G1; genus JALWUZ01. The sequence goes on along the minus strand of JALWUZ010000383.1, from coordinate 1,375 downwards.
ACGGAACGTCGTCGGCGTGGGACTGGGCTACAAAATCAGCAACGGCGTCAACACCGGCGAACTGAGCCTCGTCGTCCTCGTGACCCGCAAATCCGACCCGGAGGCCCTCTCCGCCGAGGATATGGTCCCCGCCGAACTCGACGGCCTCAAAACGGACGTCGTCGAGTCCGGCGTCCTGCGGGCCTTCCAGTCCCCCACCGACCGCTGGCGGCCGGTCGTGCCGCCGGGCGTTTCGCTGGGCCACTACCACATCACCGCCGGCACCTTCGGCTGCCTGGTGCGCCGGGGCGACGAGCGATTCATCCTCTCCAACAACCACGTCCTGGCCGACCTCAACCGGGGACAGCCGGGCGACCCCATCCTGCAACCCGGCCCCACCGACGGCGGCACGGCGGACGACCGCATAGCGACCCTGGCCGACTACATCCCCCTCGACTTCGGCACCGCCCCGCCGGAGTGTCCCATCGCCGCCTCCATCACCCAACTACTCAACGCCCTCGCCGGCGCGGTGGGCTCCAGCCACCGCGTGGAGGCCGTGAAGCAGACCCCCGGCGTCAACCTGGTGGACGCCGCCCTCGCCCGTCCCCTTTCCCCGGAGACGGTGAGCGGCGAAATCCTCCACATCGGCGTCCCGACCGGCGTCGCCGAGGCCACCCTGGGGTTGGCCGTCCAGAAAACCGGACGCACCACCGGCTACACCCAGGGCGTCATCACCCAGGTGGACGCGACGGTGCGCATAGAATACGGCGACCAATCGGCCCTCTTTTCAGGCCAACTGGTCGCCGGAGCGATGAGCAAGCCGGGCGATTCCGGCTCGGCGGTGCTGGATATGGAGAAACGGGTCGTGGGGCTGCTCTTCGCCGGGTCGGACACGACCACGATCATCAACCCCATCGCCGCCGTCCTCTCCGCGCTGAACGTGGAACTGGCCTGAGCGCGGTCAGTCGGCGACGAAACGGAACCGCGCCACCCGCCGCGTCCGTCCGGTGACGGCGACCGTCTCACTCACGCGCCGCCCGCAGACCCACACCACCTCATCGTCGGCAGTCAGCAGGGGGATGCGCCCCCGCCAGCGACGGGGAATCTTCAGGTTGACCATAAAATCGCTCAACTTGACGCTGTGCCCCCCCATCCCCTGGGGACGAAACCGCTCGCCGGGCCGCCGGGTGCGCAGCGCGAGCCGCCGGTCGCCCAGCGCGTCTCGGTCGCAGTAAGCCGTCCAGGGGTCGGGACGCTCGCGGGCTGCCTCCCACTCCCCCACCGTGACCTCGTCCGCCCGGAGCAGCCAGCGCGTGCCGGGGATGGGCGTCTCGCCGGGCAACGCCACCGGCAGCGACCCCTCCCCCCACAGGAGCGGCTCATCGGGGGGCGGAGC
>JALWUZ010000382.1 GCA_027079895.1 Anaerolineae bacterium | reverse complement strand
GCAAGCACATCTTTCGCGTCTATCACTACCGGCGCGGCGACGACGGCAGCGAGGTCGCCCTGACGGCCCGCTTCGCCGCCGAGCGCATCGCCCCCATCCCCTGCGAGCAGGGGCCGGCTTACTGGCGCTACATCCCCGCCTGGGAGGAGTCGGCTCCCGCCGAGCCACCGCCTGCCCCGCCCCAAGACGCGCCCGCGACGGTGGCCTCGTCCCCATCGCCCACAAGGAGGACTTCAGCGATGATACTTTCGATAGACATCGGTTACGGCTACACCAAAGGGGTCGGCTACAACGGCCTCCACTTCTCGTTTCCTAGCGTCATCGGCACGGCGGAGGACATCCGCTTCGCCACCGACTTGATCAAAGGGAGCACCTCCCACGCGATTCAGTACGGCGGCCACCGCTTTTTCTACGGCGACCAGGCTCTCCTCCAAAGCCGTATCCGCTCCGCCATCTTCGACCGCAGCCGGATTCACGACGACACTTACAAAATGCTCTTCGTCGCCGCCCTGGTCGAGATGGCGCAGGCCATCCCCGACGCCCGACAGGTCAACGTCGTCACCGGCTTGCCGGTGGAGTTCTTCGGCGACCGGGCCGAGGTCGTCGAATCTCTCGAAGGCTCCTACCACATCACCGCCGGCCGGGAGATCGAACTGACCGTGACCTCCGTCTTCGTCGCGCCGCAGCCTTTCGGCTCCCTCTTCCGCGAACTGTTGAACGAGCAGGGCAAGATCGTCAACAGTGACATCGAGCAGGGCCGCGTGGGGGTGATTGACATCGGCACCTACACCACCGATTTCGTCGTCGCCGACGAACTGCGCTACGTCCAGCGGCTGAGCGGCTCCATCCGCATCGGCTGGAGCAAAGTCCTCAGCCAGGTACAGCAGGCGTTGTCCGACCGCTACCGGCTGGAACTCCTCCCCCACGAGGTGGACAAGGTGGTGCAGGCCCAAGCGGTGCGGGTGCGCGGCAAGCCGGTCTCCGTTGCGGAGATCATCGCGCCGGCCGTCGCCGAGGTGCAGACGGCGGTCATCGCCCGCGCCCGCGACCTGTGGGGCGAGGCCGCCGACCTCGACCTGGTGCTGGTCAGCGGCGGCGGCGGCCCGCACCTCTTCGACGCTATCCACGCCGTCTACCCCCACGCCCGCCTCCTCGATAACGCCTTCTGGGCCAACGCCGAGGGGCTCTACCGCTTCGGCCAGCGTCCGGCCACCTTCGGGGGCTGAGCCGCGATGCGGTACTCTTTTCATCTCGACCTCGACCCCCTCGACGCCGACCAGCGCCAGGTCGCCGAATGGCTCTCCGGCCAGCCGGACCCCACGGCGGCGGTCGTCCGTCTGGTCAAGGCCGCTTTGGACGGCGACCGACGGCTGGCGCAGTGGGAGGAACTGGCCGCTCTCCTGGCCGACGAGATCAAGCAGGTGCGGGCTCAACTATCCCCCCGTCCCCTGGCCCGGCCCGCACCTGCTTGATCTCGTCGGC
>JALWUZ010000381.1 GCA_027079895.1 Anaerolineae bacterium | reverse complement strand
TGGTAGATGAGCAGGCGGCTGGCCTCGATGCGGATTTTCATATCGGCGATCTTCTGCTGAATCATCTGGAACTGGCCGATTTTCTTGCCGAAGGCCTCGCGCTCCTGGACGTAGGCCACCGACGCCTCGTAGGCCGCCTCGGCGATGCCCAACGCCTGGGAAGCGATGCCGATGCGCCCGGCGTCCAGCACCGACATAGCGATCTTGAACCCCTCCCCCTCCTTGCCAAGCCGCCGCTCGACGGGGCACTTGTAATCCTCGAAGTGGATTTCGCTGGTGGCGGAGGCGCGGATGCCCAACTTCGGCTCCGTCTTGCCCCGCGAGAAGCCGGGCTCGTCGGTGTCAATGATGAACGCGCTCACCCCGCGATGGCGCGGCTGGGCGTCGGGATCGCTCTGGGCGAAGAGGACGATGTACTTCGCCGCCGGCGCGCTGGTGATCCACGACTTGGTGCCGTTGATGACGTAGTGCGAGCCGTCGGCGGAAAGGCGGGCGGTCACGCGGATGTTGCCGGCGTCGGAACCGGACTGCGGCTCCGTGAGGGCGTAGGCCCCGATGACCTCCCCGCTGGCGATTGGGCGCAGGTACTTCTGCTTCTGCTCCTCGGTCCCATAGCGGAGGAGGCCGTAGCAGTAGAGCGAGTTGCAGACGGACATGACGACGGCGTGGGCGGCGTCCACCTTGGCGATCTCCTCCAACGCCAGGACGTAGGCCAGGGTATCCATCCCCACCCCGCCGTACTCCTCCGGCACCTCGATGCCCATGAACCCCTGCTGCCCCATCTTGCGGATCGTCTCGTAGGGGAACTCGCCGCTCTCGTCGAACTGGGCGGCGATGGGAGCGATCTCCTTCTGGGCGAACTCACGGGCCATATCGCGGATCATTCGATGTTCGTCACTGAGTTGCAGGTCCATTTTTCCTCCTTGACTGAAAATATCCCAAATGAATTTTGGGATAAATTTGGGATAAAACGTCGTCCGCGTCCCATTATACCACCCTGGCGTAGTTGGCACAAAGCGCACGCGCGAAGGGGACGAAATCCCCGCAGGGCTAGGGTAGGCGATGGCAGTGCCATCGCCCACCCCTTTGGCCATCTGAAAAGCCCCCAAATCCCCGATGCCCGCCTTGCGTCACAGCGGAACACTGGTATAATCTGGGCGGGAGGGACGGGAGATGCTCCATCTCATTCCGAGGACTCACACCTACATCTATTCCAGCGGATTGTAGCGCGGCGGCGACGGCCAACGACGCCGTTTCGGGCTGCAATCCGCATTTTCAGACCCACGTCAGTGGGTTTTTTGTTTCCCCAGCGTCCCCTCCCGCCCACGCTCACACATCAGAGGAAGGAGAACCCCAATGAGCAACGAACTGACGATTGACCAGCAGGTCGCCATCCTGATGCGCGGCACAGAGTTCGGCGACGAGCAGATCAAGGAGCGGATGCAAGCCGAGTTGCGCGAGCGGCTGATCGAATCGGAGCGCACCGGACGACCGCTGCGCGTCTACGCCGGATTCGACCCGACCGCGACCTACCTCACCCTGGGACACACCGTCCCGATGCGCAAACTGCGCCAATTCCAGGAACTGGGCCACGAGGTGACGTTCCTCATCGGCTCGTTCACCGGGCTCATCGGCGACCCCAGCGACAAGACCTCCGCCCGCCGCCAGCAGACCCCGGAGGAGGTGGCGGCGAACGCCCGCACCTACACCGAGCAAGCCTTCAAAATCCTCGACCCGGAGAAGACCATCGTCCGCGACAACGCCGAGTGGCTGAGCAAACTGACCTTCGCCGACGTCATCAAACTGGCCTCCCACTTCACCGTCCAGCAATTCCTGGCCCGTGACAACTTCTCCCTGCGCTACGAAAAGGGAGACCCCATCTGGCTGCACGAGTTCTTCTACGCGCTGATGCAGGGGTACGACGCCGTGGCCCAGGAGACCGACGTCCAGGTCGGCGGCACCGACCAACTCTTCAACCTCCTGGCGGGGCGCAAATTGCAGGAGGCGATGGGACAGCGGCCCCAAGTCTGCCTGACGCTGCCCATCCTGGTCGGCACCGACGGCCACCTGCGGATGGGGAAGAGCACCGGCAACTTCATCGGCCTCACCGAGCCGCCGGAGGTGAAGTACGGCAAGACGATGTCCATCCCCGACTCCGCCATGCGCAACTGGTTCGAGTTGCTCACCCGCTGGACGCCGGAGCGCATTGACGCTCTCCTGGGCGCGGTCGAGCGCGGGGAAGTTCACCCGATGGAGGCCAAGAAGCAACTGGCCTGGGAGATCGTCTCGATCTTCGATGGGGATGAGGCCGCCGACCGCGCCGCTGCCCACTTCGAGCAGGTGCATCAGCGGCGCGAACTGCCGGACGATATGCCGACCTACGCCCTGGCCGGCCCCGCCAACGTGGTGGACATCCTGCACGGTGCGGGACTGGTCCGCAGCAAGAGCGAGGCGCGGCGGCTGGTGCAGCAAGGGGCGGTACGTCTGGATGGGGAGCGCGTCACCGCCATCGAGAAGGTGATCGCGCCCGGCGAGGGGGAGGTGCTCCAAGTCGGGCGGCGGCGGTTCCTGCGCCTGGTGCAAGATGATTGACTGGGCCGGAGTCGCCTTCAACGCGCTGTGGGTGCTGGGGGCGGCGGTCATCCTGGCCGCCCTCAGCCAATCCTCCTACGACGCCCGTCAACAGGGGCGGCGGCTGCGGGAACGGCTCGACGACCCCGGCCCGCAGATGGCGTTGTCCGGCGGGATGCTGCTCATCAGCCTGAGCCTGGCCCTGCTGGAGACCACGCTCTGGCGGCGGCTCATCTGGGGGCTGCTGACCGCGCTGAACGCCTGGCAGATGGTGGTCGCCTGGCAGCAGATGCGCTCCTGAGCCCCCTCACCGCCACGTGAGCGTCACCAGCGGACGCTCGGCCAGCACCTCCGCCAGCGCAGCCCTCATCCCCGCCCGTGACGGCCGCCCTCGCGCGGCGATGTCGCGTTCCAACGCCGTCAGCAGCAACTGGGCGGACTCGTAGGCCGTGACGGAGAACATCCCCGGCGACACCCCGCCGGAGACCTGCCGGTAAGCGGCGGCGAACTCCTCCCCAGGCAGCGGATAAGGGGTCACGTAGGCCACCCTCTCGTCCTCACCGGCGAGAGCGGCGAAGGCCGGGGCCGCCAACTCCGGCCCCCCCAGGAACTCCCCCTCCCTGACTGTGAGGCTTACACCGTCGACGGCATAGCGCTGGCTCCTCCTGTATTTGAAGCGCAGGTCTCTAACCTCGATGACGTTCATTTCCTCTTCACCATCCTCGGGGCGAGGAAGAGGACGCTTATGATGAAAACGAGGGTTGAGAATATCTCCAGCCTGCCTATCCACATGTGGAGTATCAGGAGTATCTTTATGTCCAGGGGGAGTGCAGGCGAGGTTATGCCGACGCTGAGGCCAACGTTGCCTTGGGCTGAGGCGACCTCAAAGAAGGAGTTTACCAGGGATGTGCCGAGGCGGAATGAGGTGTATACAGTTCCAGCGAGGAGTATTGCTATGTACGTCATTGTGAAGCTCATTACCTCCTGTATGTCCGATTCCGTGAAGACGTACTCCCCAACCTTCCTCTTAATGACGGCTCCTCTGGGGAGTATCGCCTGCTGAAGGGTCCATTTCAAGCTTTCATACATTAGGGTGACGCGTATCAGCTTTATTCCACCGGCGGTGCTTCCGGCACCTCCACCAACGACCATGAGGATCGCTATTAGGAACTTTCCGAGCTCTGGATACTTGCCGAGGTCAGCTATCCCAAACCCAGTACAGGTTATTGCAGAGACTGCGTGAAAAACCGACTGCCGGAGTGCAGTCCCAACGCCATCGCCGCTCTTAACAAGCACGTCGGCCAGGAGAAGTACGGTGGGGGCAAGAAACAGGAACATATACCTGACCTGTATGTCATCGAAGAAGGCCTTGAGGCGCTTGCTGCTGAACATCCTGTAGTGAACCGTGAAGTTGACGGCGCCCATGATCATCAGGAATATCGTCACGGCTTCTATACCCATGCTGTTGAAGTAGCCTATGCTCTCGTCGTGGGTGCTCATACCGCCCGTTCCGAGGCCAGTCATGGAGTGCGTGAGTGCATCAAAAAGGTTCATCCCGTTCATGTAGTAGAGGTAAACTCCAAGGAGGGTGAGAACGAGGTATATCTCGAAGATGACCTTGGGTGTGTTGACGAGCTGGGGATAGATGACGCCGCAGCTCAGTATCCCTATGTTGTCGAGGTCCTCTATGACCCCGCTAACTTCGCTTCCGTTGTACTTAACGGAGGTTATTTTGGCGGTGTCGCCGCATACAGACTCGTAGTCCAGAGTGGGGACGACGTAGGAATAGTTTGAGGTTATCCTGAAGTTCACAACGACAGTTTCGTAGGGCATTATCCAGAAGCCAGTATAGTAGTTGAGGGTCGACTTACGGACGTCAGAAATCGTGTGGAGAACGGTATCGCCCATGAGGATAGCCTGCATGTTCTCGGAGTTACCCAGGCGATAAACGGTGAAGTCATAGCGCGGGTTCACCACTACGAACTTCGGGAAGGGGGCCGTGTTCACCATGGTGACGTTCAGGTTTATCATCACCTCTCCCATTATCCCGATGTTATTGTACTTCTCACCCGGAAGCTCGTAAGTCACCGCACTAACTAGAGAGGAGGCTAACAAAAGAATAAAGAGAGCTGCTGCGAGGCGCTTCACGGTGATCACCTCAGGTAGCGACCTTCGCTATATAGAGGTACTGCTGGTTGGAGAGTATGTCCGGCACGAAGATTGAGGGAACCCTAACTATCACCAGGAACTGGGTGTTGGGTTCGAGCACCAGCATGCCGGAGGCCTTCTCAAGGTCCACTATCTCCCAGCCGTAAGCTGCCAACTGTTCCTTGACTTCCTCGCTGGCCTGTATCTTGCCCGCCGCTATGGCCTTGAGTATCTCGGTGAGGTCCACCGTGTAGGTGTAGCTGGCCGAGGCGCTCTGGCTGGCGCTCTGGGAGTTGGTGTAGACGTCGCTGATGGCCTGCCCGTTGGTTATCGAGGCATCTCCCGGGGTGTACTGGGTGTTGTGCTCCTCGGAGTACTGGGTGGAGGAGCTCGTACTGGAGCTGCTGCTCTGGCTCTGTGCCTCGTTGACCGATATTGAACCCGCCTCGGTTGGCAGCAGAACCAGCTCCACGTAGCCCTCGTTAACTATCTGCCTGAAGGGCGCGTTGGTGGCGTTCTTGGCGAAGATCATTATCTTGTCTCCCGGTGAGAGGAACGCGCCGTTTATCCTGTCCCTTGACAGGACGAGGGCTATGTCAACGAACTCGACCTTGTAAACCTTGTACTGCATGAGCTCCCTGTAATCGAGGATTCCACCGAGAATGGCCTTGGCATCGCTCTTGCTGACTATCCTCTTGACGTTC
>JALWUZ010000380.1 GCA_027079895.1 Anaerolineae bacterium | reverse complement strand
TCACCAACAACTCCTGGGCCTGCCCCCCGTCGGAGGGCTGCTCGTGGGACACCCTCCAGACAGCGGTCGAAGCGCAGCGGGCGGCCGGCATTATGACCGTCGTCTCGGCCGGCAACTATGGCTCCGCCGGCTGTAGCACCGTAGAAGACCCCCCGGCCATCTACGACGCCGCCTACTCCGTCGGCGCGACCAACAGCAGCGACACCGTCGCCGGTTTCAGCAGCCGGGGCCCGGTGACGGTGGACGGGAGCCACCGCCTCAAGCCGGACATCTCCGCCCCCGGCGTCAGCGTCCGTTCCAGCGTCCCTGGCGGCGGCTACCAGAACATGAGCGGCACCTCGATGGCCGGGCCTCACGTGGCCGGGGCCGTCGCCCTCCTCTGGTCGGCCGCCCCCTACCTGCGAAGCGACATCACCGCCACCGAGCAGGTGCTGAACGCCGGCGCGCTCCCGCGCTACAGCACCCAGTGCGGCGACCCGCCCAACACCGTCCCCAACAACGTCTACGGCTGGGGGCGGCTGGACATCCTGGCCGCCGTACAACAGGCCCTCGCCGCCACTCACGGCCATCTGCGCGGCACCGTCGTCGCCTCCGGCACCCTCACCTACCCCCTCCCCGACGCCCTCGTCCACGCCATCACCGACACGCTGCCCTACACCACCACGACCGACGCCCAGGGCGCGTACTCGCTCACCCTCGCGCCGGACACCTACACCGTCTCCGCCTGGCGATACGGCTACCGTCCGGCGACCGTCCCCAACGTGGCGGTGACGGGCAGTATGACCATCACCCTTCCCTTCACCCTGACCGCCTCCGCGCGGTACTCCGTCACCGGCCACATCAGCGACACCTACACCGGCGAACCGCTGACCGCCACCGTCTCCGTCGTCGGGCCCTTCGGCGTCCCCGTCACCGAGACCGTCGCCGTCGGCTGCTACACGCTGACGCTCCACGGCAGCCCCTACACCCTCACCGCCTCCGCGCCCCGGCACCAACCGTTCATCGTCTCCTTCGACCTGACCACCGACACTGTGCAGCATTTCCCTCTCGACCCCGTTGACGGCCTCCTCTGGGGGTACGTGACCAACCGGGCGACCGGCAACCCGGTCTCCGGCGCGAAGGTGCAGACGATGCCGGGCGGACGGGGGACGAACACCGCCGCCGACGGCTACTACGAGATCTCCCTGCCGCCGGGCGTCTACACCGTCACTGCCTCCGCCTCGCTCTACGGCTCCGTCGTGGAGACGGACGTCGTCGTCCCCACCGCGACCCAGGTACGACGGGACTACGCGCTCCCCGCTCCCCACCTCTCGCTGCTCCCGCTGGTGATGCTCAGCGTCACGCTCGACTACGACGGTCTGGCGACCGAGACTCTGACCGTCAGCAACACCGGCGGCCTCACCCTGACCTTCACGGTGGACGAGCCGTCCGCCCCCTGGCTGACGGTGACGCCGCTCAGCGGGACGGTGGCGCCCAGCCACTC
>JALWUZ010000379.1 GCA_027079895.1 Anaerolineae bacterium | reverse complement strand
TCGATGACGAACTCCAACGCCGCCGCCTGGGAGTCGGCATCGGCCTCGACGGGGAGCAAGCGGGCCGCCGCCGCCAGTCCCACCCGCACCGAGAAGGGGGTCTCGTGGGCCAGGAGATTCTGCACCAGCCCCAGCGCGGCCCGCCGCAGACCGTAGGGATCGGCGGAGCCGGTGGGAGCCAGGTCAACGGCGAACAGACCGGCCAGACTGTCAAGGCGGTCCGCCAGCCCGACGACCAGTCCGGCCCGGCTGGCGGGGAAAGCGTCGCCGGCGAAGCGGGGGAGGTAGTGTTCGAAGATGGCCTGGGCGACGGCGGGCGACTCCCCCGATTTGAGGGCGTACTCCCGGCCCATCACCCCCTGGAGACTGGTCATCTCCACCACCATCTGAGTCGCCAAGTCGGCCTTGCAGAGATGAGCGGCCCGGCGGGCGGTCTCCGTTTCGGCATCGTCCAGGCCGAGCATCGCCGCCAGTTGGGGCGTGAGGCGTTCCAACCGGTCGGTCTTGTCCAGCATCGAGCCCAGCCGCTCCTGGAAAGTGAGGGTCGCCAGGCGGGGCAGGAAATCCTCCAACGGCTTCTGGGTATCCTCGCGGTAGAAGAAGGCAGCGTCGGCGAAGCGGGCGCGGATGACCTCCTCGTTGCCACGCCGCACTATGTCGAGGTGCTCCGTCCCGCCGTTGCGGATGACGACGAAGTGGGGGAGCAGGCCGCCGTCCCCGTCCACCACCGGGAAGTAGCGTTGGTGCTTCTTCATCACGGCGATGAGCACCTCGGCGGGCAGTTGGAGGTACTGTTCGTCGAAATGCCCCAGGAGGGCGGTCGGCTGCTCGACGAGGTTGGTCACTTCGGACAGGAGGGCGGGGTCGTCGGGGAGGCGGCCGGCGACGGAACGGGCCAGTTCCTCCGCCTGGGCCGCGATGGACGCGCTCCGCGCGGCGGGGTCGGCGATGACGCCGTAGCCGTCCAGCAGTGAAAGGTAGTCGCCCGCCTGGGGAATCTCGAACTCCGGCGAGCCGGCCGGCCGCGGCCCCCGGCTGACGCGCCCGGCGGTCACGCCGGCGTACTCGAAGGGGATCACCGTCCCCCCGAAGAGGGAGACCAGCCAGCGGATGGGGCGGGAGAAGGCGACGCCTGAGGCGTTCCAGCGCATGCTCTTGCCGAAGTGGAGCGCGGCCACCAGTTCCGGGAACAGGTCGCCGAGCACGGCGGCGGTGGGGCGGCCCTCCTCCCGCCGGACGGCGACGACGTACTCCCCCCCGTCCATCTCGCGCACCTGCAACTCCGCGACGGAGACGCCGCACTTACGGGCGAAACCGACGGCGGCGCGGGTGGGCTGCCCGTCGCCGTCGAAGGCGATGCGCACCGGCGGGCCCTTCACCACCTCCTCGACCGGACGCTGCCGCCCGGCCAGCCCTTCGATGAGGAGCACCAGCCGCCGGGGGGTGCCCAGGACGCGCAGGCCGTCGTAGTCCAGGCGGGCGGCCTCCAGG
>JALWUZ010000378.1 GCA_027079895.1 Anaerolineae bacterium | reverse complement strand
TGGGGCTTTCGGAGCGGAAGGCGATTTACAAACTGTACCCCCAGGCCATCCCCAACGCTTACGTCATCGAAAAGCAGGGCCGCGCTCCGTGCCGGGATGCCTGTCCCATCAATCAGCGGGCGCAGGGGTACATCGCGCTGATTCGAGAGGGCCGGTTCGCCGACGCTTATCGCACGATCCGGGAGGACAACCCCTTCCCCTCCATCTGCGGGCGGGTGTGCAATCACCAGTGCGAGGAGGCTTGCTCGCGGGGGCAGGTGGACGAGCCGGTGAGTATTATGCGGCTGAAGCGGTTCGTGGCCGATTGGGCGGTGGAGCACGGCCAGGACGCGCTCAACGCAGGTCGGGCGGCGGCGCAGCGGAGCGGCAAGCGGGTGGCGGTCGTCGGGGCGGGGCCGGCCGGGCTGACTTGTGCCCAGGATTTGGCGTTGGCCGGTCACGCCGTCACCGTGTTCGAGGCTCTGCCGGTGCCCGGCGGGATGATGCGGGTGGGGATTCCGGCCTATCGGCTGCCTTACGCCCTCGTCCAGCGGGAGATTGATGAGATTGTGTCGCTGGGGGTTGACCTGCGCTGCGGCCAGCGGGTCGAGGACGCGGCGGCGTTGTTGGAGGAGGGCTTCGACGCGGTTTTCGTGGCGGTGGGGGCCCATCGCGGGGTGCGGCTGCCGATCCCCGGCGCGGATTTGCCGGAGGTGACGGCGGCGACCGACTTGTTGCGGGCGGTGTCGCTGGGCGAGGAGCGGCGGCTGGACGGGAAGCGGGTCCTCGTCCTGGGCGGCGGCAACGTCGCTGTGGACGCGGCGATGACGGCGGTACGGCTGGGGGCGTCCTGGGTGGGGATGGCCTGTCTGGAACCCCGCGACCGGATGCCGGCCCACGAGTGGGAGATTCAGGACGCGCTGGAGGAGGGCGTCGAACTGTTCCCGGCCCACACGTTCCAGGAGATTGTCGAGTCCGAGGGGCACGTGGCCGGGGTGCGCTGCGCCGAGGTGGATTTCCGCGGGTTCGTGGACGGGCGTCCCGATTTCGATGTGCGGCCCGGCACGGAGCAGGTGCTCGCGGCGGACGCGGTGATTTTCGCCATCGGCCAGCGGCCCGATGTGAGTTGTCTGCCGGAGGAGGCGCGGGCGGGCGGACGGTTCGCGGCGGTGGACGCGGAGACGTTGGCGACGCCGGTGCCGGGGCTGTTCGCCGGCGGGGATGTGGTCACCGGGACGGCCTTCGTGGTGGACGCCATCGAGGCCGGACATCGAGCGGCCCGTTCGATGGACGCTTTTCTGCGCGGGGCGGAGTTGCCGCGCCCGGAAACCGATGCGCCGGTGGCGAAATTGTCGGTCGAGGAGGCGTGGGCGAAGATCGCCGATGGCACGGCGTCGGGGAAGGGGCGGCTCAGGGTGCGCAAGGCGGACGCCGCCGAACGGGTGCGGGATTTCCGCGAGTTGTACGCCGGGTTCACGGAGGAGGAGGCGCGGGCGGAGGCGTCCCGCTGTCTTTCCTGCGGGATTTGCTCCGAGTGCATGCAGTGCGTCTATGCCTGTCAGAAGAAGTGCATAGACCACGAGATGCGGGAGCAGATCGTCGAGTTGGAGGTCGGGGCGGTCATTCTGACGCCGGGGGCGGAGACGATGCCGGGCGACATCCGGCCGGAGTTCGGCTACGGCCATCTCCCCAACGTCGTCACCAGTATCGAGTTCGAGCGGATGTTGTCGGCTTCGGGGCCGTGGGGCGGGGAGGTGGTGCGCCCGTCCGACGGACGACATCCGCGCAAGATCGCGTTCATCCAGTGCGTCGGTTCGCGCGATGTGTCCCGTGACCGGGGGTACTGCTCCGCCGTCTGCTGTATGTACTCGGTGAAGGAGGCGGTCATCGCCAAGGAGCACGCGCCGGAGGTGGAGCCGACGGTGTTCTTCATGGATGTCCGCTCGTTCGGCAAGGGGTTCGAGCAGTACGTGGAGCGGGCGGAGCGGGAGTACGGGGTGCGGTACGTCCACAGTATGGTTTCGACGGTGAAGGGCATCCCGACGACGGGCAATCTGCTGTTGAATTATGTCTCGCCAGAGGGGAAGCCGGTCGAGGAGGAGTTCGACCTGGTGGTGCTGGCGGTGGGATTGCAGCCTTCGGCGGAGGCGCGGTCGCTGGCGGAGCGGCTGGGGGTGGGGCTGAACGAGTACGGTTTCGCCGAGATGGCTCCGTTCCGGCCGGGGCAGACGACGCGGCCGGGGATTTTCGTCGCCGGGCCGTTCAGCGAGCCGAAGGACATCCCGGAGACGGTGGTCGAGGCGTCGGCGGCGGCGGCGCAGGCGGCGGCCCTGCTGTCCGCGGGGCGGGGGACGTTGGTCGAGGAGGTGTCGTATCCGCCGGAGCAGGATGTGGCCGGGGTCGAGCCGCGCGTCGGGGTGTTCGTCTGCCACTGCGGAATCAACATCGGCGGGGTGGTGGATGTGCCGTCGGTGGTGGAGTACGCCGCGCATCTGCCGGGGGTGGTCTACGCCGAGGATAATCTGTACACCTGTTCGCAGGATACGCAGGAGCGGATTCGGGAGCGTATCCGCGAGCACAATCTGAATCGGGTGGTGGTGGCTTCCTGCACGCCGCGCACGCACGAGCCGCTGTTCCAGGAGACGATTCGGGGAGCCGGGCTGAACCCGCATCTGTTCGAGATGACGAACATCCGGGAGCAGGACGCCTGGGTGCATCGGGACGACCATCGGCTGGCGACGGAGAAGGCGAAGGAGTTGACGGCGATGGCGGTGGCGAAGGCCCGCCGGTTGCGCCCGATTCAGCGGCGGACGTTCGAGGTGGTGCGGCGGGCGTTGGTCATCGGCGGGGGGCTGGCGGGGATGACCGCCGCGCTCTCCATCGCCGAGCAGGGGTTCGGGGTAACGCTGGTGGAGCGGGAGCCGGAGTTGGGCGGGAATCTGCGACACATTTTCACGCCGTTGCCGGGCGGGGAGTCGCCCCAGTCGCTGTTGCGGGAGCGCATCGCGGCGGTGTCGGCGAATCCGCGCATCACGGTGTTGACGGGGGCGGAGGTGGCGGCGGTCGGCGGGTATGTGGGGCAGTACCGTACCATCGTCGCGCTGTCCGACGGGCGGCGTGAGGAGGTGCAGCACGGGGTCATCATCGTGGCGACGGGGGCGCAGGAGGTCGAGCCGCGCGAGTATCTCTACGGCGAGCATCCGGCGGTCATCACGCAGCGGGAGTTGGAGCGGCGGATGGCGAGCCCGGAGTGGGAGGGGCCGTCGGCGGTGGTGATGATTCAGTGCGTCGGCTCCCGCGATGAGGAACATCCCTACTGCTCCCGCGTCTGCTGCACGGAGGCGATCAAGAACGCGCTGGCGATTCGGGAGCGGAGCCCGGAGACGACGGTGTATGTGCTCTATCGGGACATCCGCACTTTCGGGTTCCGGGAGCGGTATTATCGGCAGGCGCGGCAGAAAGGGGTGATTTTCCTCCCCTTCGACGCGGCGCGGAAACCGGAGGTGACGGCTCAGGACGGGCGGCTGCGGGTGGAGGTGGCGGTGCGTCCGGGCAGCGGGACGTTCGCGCTGGCGGCGGATTTGGTGGTGCTCAGCGCCGGTATCGAGCCGCGCAGTGACAACGACGCGCTGGCGAAGTTGTTGAAGGTGCCGTTGGACGAGGAGGGGTTCTTCCTGGAGGCGCACGTCAAGTTGCGACCGCTGGATTTCGCGGCGGACGGGGTTTATCTGTGCGGGATGGCGCACTCGCCCCGTTTCCTGGAGGAGACGATCGCCCAGGCGCAGGGGGCGGCGATGCGGGCGGCGACGTTGTTGTCGAAGGAGAGGTTGGAGGCCACGCCGATTGTCGCGCGGGTGAACCCGCTGTTGTGTTCCAACTGCGGGCTGTGTATCGAGGTCTGCCCTTACGACGCGCGGGTGCGGGTGCCGCGTCCGTCGCCGCCGCTGCCGATCGCGGTTCAGGGCGGGAGCAGTAACGAGTATGTGACGGTGGTCGAGGTGTTGTGTCAGGGGTGCGGGGCCTGTGTGGCCGTCTGCCCGAACGGGGCGACGCAGCAACGGGGTTTCGAGGCCGAGCAGGTGTACGAGATGTTGGACGCCGTGGCGGTGTGGTGATGGGTGGGCGATACATCTTTCCGCCGTCGTGCCTGGATGAGTTGTTCACGGACCGGGACGAGGAGATGGAGAAGTTGTACCGGTTCGGGGAGGAGGCGGCGTTGTGGCGCACGCCGTCGGTCGCGCTGATTGGGCTGCGGCGGCTGGGGAAGACGGAGTTGTTCAAGCGGGTGCATGCGCGGCTGTTTTTCGAGCAGGACGCGGTGGCGCCGGTGTTCTTCTCGTTCCAGGGAGCCAGTCCGCACTCCGCGCCGCTGGCGGAGGAGTATCTGCAGGAGTTCCTGCGGCAGTATCTGTCCTTCACTTCCGGGAAGGATTTGGAGGTGCTGGGGCTGGGGCTGAACGCGCTGTTGGATTTGGCGGAGCGGCAGGGGCCGCCGTTCAGCGACCGGATTGTGCCCCAGTTCCGCAACGCGCGGCTGGATTACGACGAGGGGTGGATGCTCGCGGTGGCCTTCGAGGCTCCGCGAACGGTGGCGGACACGCTGGAACGGCCAATCGTGATGTTCCTGGACGAGTTCGAGCGGGTGTTGGAGGTGCGGAATCGGGACGGGACGGATCCGAGCGCGTTGGGGAAGTATCAGGTGGCGGTGGAGAGTCTGCGCTGTCCGCACATCATCACCGGGAGCGCGATGACGCTGGTCTTGAGGGATGTCGTCGGCTCCGGGCCGCTGTACGGGCGGCTGATGGTGGAGTACATTCGCGGATTGCATCCGGTGTACGGGGCGGAGTTGGCGCGGAGGTTGGCGGCTTTCTACGGGGTGGGGATTTCGGAGGCGATGGCGGGCCATCTGGCGGAGCGGACGGACGGGAATCCGTTCTACATCACGGCGGTGGTGAGGCAGGCGGCGACGTTGGGGGTGTCGCTGGACGGGCCGGAGGAGTTGAATCAGGCGTTGGCGACGGATTTGATCAAAGGGGCGATTTTCAGCGAGTGGTGGCAGCAGGTGATGCATTTCGTGATGGGAGAGAATCAGTACGGGGTGCGGAACGAGTTGGTCGAGTTTCTGGCACAGTACGGGGTGGGGGAGCAGATCAGCGAGCGGGATATGGAGTTGTTCGGTGATAAGGTGGGGCTGGGGTCGGTGGAGGTGCATGGGCTGTTCGCGGCGTTGGCGCGGGCCGATCTGGTCGAGGAGGGCCCGTTGGGAGTGGCGTACTCGGCCGTGCGAGACCCGATTCTGAACGAGTTCTTGCGGGTGTGGGTGCGGGTCAAGCGGCAGTCGCGGGGGCAGTTGCTGCGGGAGAAGTACAACGAGTATCAGAAGCGGGCACGCCGGATGGATGAGTATGTGGGGTATGTGGCGGAGCGGTGGGTAGAATTGCTGATGACGAAGTGGCGGGGCGAGGTGGTG
>JALWUZ010000377.1 GCA_027079895.1 Anaerolineae bacterium | reverse complement strand
CGGCCCGCTCGTCGCCGCGCACGCCGACGCGCGGGCTGGTGACGACCCCCTCATCGGGCAGCGGCTCCCCCTCCTCGACGAACAGCAGCGCGTCGGCGGCGCACAGATCAGCCCCGTTGAACCGCCGGTCAATCTCCATCGCCTGACACAGACGCCCCGGCCCGCTGGTCAACGCCCAATCGGGACGCCCGCCGCGCCGGGCCCGCATCACCTCCAGCCCTTCCAGCGGCTCCAACGCCCGGATGAGCACCGCCGCTGGAAACCCCTCCCGCTCCGTGACGAGATTGAGGCAGTGGTGAACGCCGTAGATGAGGTAGACGTAGGCGGAGCCCGGCGGGCCGTACATCGGCGCGTTCCGGGGCGTGCGACCGGGACGCGCGTGGGAAGCCTGGTCACTCTCGCCGATGTAAGCCTCTGCCTCGACGATGCGCCCGGCCAGCCGCACCCCGTCCAACACCCGCACCAGACGCTGCCCCAGCAACTCGCGCGTCACAGTGAGCGTGTCGCGGGCGAAGAACTCCCGTCCCAATCGCATCCTACACCTCCGCGCGGGCGACGATCTCGTCGAAAATGTCCGCCCCCGTGCGCCCCGTCCGCCCGCTGACCGCCATCTCCAAATCCTGCCGGAAACCGGCGGACAAATCCCCCCCTGTGGCGTAGCGGGTGAGGGCCAACGCCCGAATCCCGTTGGCGATACCGTACCGCGGCTCGTTCCGCTCCAAATCCTCGAAAAAGAAAGCGCAACTGGCGTACATCCGCTGGCGGTAGAACTGGGCCTCCAGCAGCCACAGCACCCGATTCCGTTCCGCGCCGCTCAACCGGCCCAGGTCGTGCTCGGCGAGGAACTGCAACTTATCCCTCTGTCCCAACACAACGGTAATGTAGTCGTCCCGCAACTTCCACGGCTTCACCCCCAGCCGACGCATCTCGTCCACGTAGGCCATATCCAGGTCACAGGCCAGGTTGTCCATCGCCCGGCGGAGAGCCCCTTTCCAGCGGCTATCCCCCGGAGTGCAGTCACAGCCCACCGTCCAACGGTCGAGCCGATGGGGACAACTCCAGGCGGTGTTGGGGACGATCTCGATCTCCTCCTGCGGTGGATGGTGGCGCAGGTAGTACGAGAGCGTGGTCAGTTGATAGCCGAACTCCTCGCCGGCGGCCAACAGTCGGCCGAGCACCTCCACCCCCTGCCGATGGTGATGGCCGAAGGTCTCCCCGTCGGTGGCGATGAGCAGCAGGCGGTCGGAGTGGCAACGCCAGGGGATTTGGGCCCGCAGCCAGTCATCCACGTGGGCCGGGTCGGGCATCTCGAAGGAGAGCGCGTTGGAGAGGTGCCGGTCGCGGACGAAGACGGCGATCTCCCCGCCGCCGGGCAGCGACAGCCGGTAGGGCCCCGCTCCGGCGGTCAGGTCGCCGCGCACCTGCTCATCGGAGAGGATGACGAACCGCACCCCCTCCGCCGCCAGAATCTCCAATGTCTCGTAATCCACC
>JALWUZ010000376.1 GCA_027079895.1 Anaerolineae bacterium | reverse complement strand
CGCGAGGACTTTTTCACCGTCAACTTGGGCGGCACGCGGGACGCCCTGGAAGCCGCCTTCCGGGTCGGCGTGGAGCGGTTCATCTACATCTCCACCGTCGCCGTCGTCGGTGCGCCCCGCCCCGGCGTGGTGATTGACGAGACTTACCCCCCCGACCCCCAGGACGATTACCAGCGCAGCAAGTTGGCCGCCGAACATCTCACCCTGCGCTACCAGCGGGAACGGGGCCTCCCCGCCATCGTCCTGCGACCGGGCGCGTTCTACGGCCCCGGCAGCCGGTACGCCTTCAACCGCCTCTTCTTCGAGGATCCGCTCAAGGGGCTGCCCCTCCAGATCCATCACGGGCGGCACATCACCTTCCCCGTCTTCATCCGCGATGTCGCCCAGGGCATTGACCTGGCCCTGCGGCGCGGGCGTCCCGGCGAGATCTACAACCTCAGCGGGCGCAGCATGACCCACCGCGCGGTCAACGAGACCGTTGACCGCCTGCTGGGACAGCACATCTGGCGCGTCAACGTGCCGGCGTGGAGCATGCTCGCCCTGGCGCGGGCCTGGACCTGGCTTTCCCGCTACACCCGACGCGAGCCTTACTACCCCCTCAACCTGGCGCTCTACGTTTTCTACGACTGGCGGGTCTCCAGCGAGAAGGCCCGCCGGGAACTGGGCTTTCGCCCCACCCCTTTCGAGGTGGGGGCGCGGGAGACGTTGGACTGGTACCTCACCCAGAGGATACCGAAATGGGGACTGTCCGCCCTCTTCGCCCGCCCGATACGGGAGCGGACAGCCGGAAAGGAGGCCGACCGGCGATGAGCGATACCCTCTCCGACGCTCTGTCACAGGCCGCCGCCTGGCAGCGGGTCATCCACGGCCTGCACGTCTTCCAGGCTGCCCTGGACGGGTTTCGCGCCGCCCTGTCCCGCCTCGACCGCCCCCTGGTCGCCCCAGCCGACGCGCCGGAGTTGTTGCCGGAGTGGCTCGCCTGTCAGTCCGCGCTGGACGAACTGCCGGACGCGCCGGGGCTAAGCGCGTCCGACCGCCTGGCCCTGGCGCGCCGCGAGATGGAGGAGTATCTGCGGGGCGACCGGTGGAGCGTCGCCGGGCTGCGGGGGTGCGCCGCCGAACTCGGCCAGACCTGCGCCGCCGAACTCGCCGCCGCCGACCGGGAGTTGCGCCGCGCTCTCGCCGCCGCGCAGCATGCCGTTGAGGAGCAAGTCCCATGAGCGATCTGCTGGACACCCTACGGGAGCGTTACCACCACCTCCTGCTGCGTCGGGAGGAGGCGGATGAGGCATACTGGGCCGACCTCCGCGCCTTCCTCGCCGACGCCCGTCAGGCGGGGGCGGCCATCGCCGACCCGGCCGCCCGCGACCAACTGCGGGCCTGGATGCGCTACCTGGCCTTCCTCCTCGCCGACGGCCCCGGCGACCGCCCGGACATCGCCCTGCCGCCGGCGGAACAGCCCGCCCCGCTCCCCGCGCCGGCCGGCGAGCATC
>JALWUZ010000375.1 GCA_027079895.1 Anaerolineae bacterium | reverse complement strand
GTCGTTGTGGGTGTGTATCAACCCGCCCACGATGACGAAGGTGTACTCCGCGAGATGCCCGCCGTCTACCAGCGTGTAGAACGCCTTGAGCGCGGTGAAGGTGTTTTTGTGCCTCGCCAGCCCGCCCACGCTCAGGATGTACGGTCGCCGGATGCCGTACTTTTCGAGCGTCGCCGCGACCTCGCCGTCGGCGTGAGGGCGGGCGAAACGCACAGCGGGGGCGGGATAGATCACCCGCACCTGTTCCGCCGGCAGGCGGTAGAAGGAGCACAGGTCCCGTTTGGTGTTCTCCGAGATGGCGATGACCCGATCGGCCCGGCGGAGCAACAACGCCTGGACGGTGCGCCAGTAGAGAACATCCACTTTCGAGAACATAGACGGGTGGTAGAAGCGGCTCAGGTCGTTGATCGTGATCACCGCCGGACAGGGCACGAGGAAGCAGCCGTGATTCTTGGTGAAATGAACCAGGTCTACACGGCGTTCCCTCACGAGAGCCGGGATGTGCCGCTGAGCCCACAGACGCACCCCCAACCTCCCCGGCGAGTCCACGACCACCTGTTCGAGATTGTCCAGGCCGTCCAGGAAGGGCTCGCGTCGGCTCACGAGGGCGATGAACCGGTGCTGACGACCGACCCGCGCCACACTCCGCATCCACCCCAAGGCGGACGACCGGGCCCCCCCGTAGAGCGGCAATCCGAGGGCGTCGAACAGAATCCTCATCGCGCGTCGTACCTCTCGCGGACGGAACGGAAGGTTCTCAGGTACTCGTCCGCTATGTGCGACCAGCCGTAACGCTCCCGCACCCGCCGACGCCGCTCCCGACGCGCCGCCGCGGTCGTGCGACCATCCAGCAGAGCCTCGATCGCCCGCACGAACGCCTCCGCGTCGCCCGGCGTGACCAGAACCCCGTCCCCGCCGTCCTGGAAAGAATCGCCGATGCCCTCCAAGTCGGCCGCCACCACCGGCAGCCCCGACGCCCTGGCTTCCAGGGCGACTATGCCAAACCCCTCGAAATCACCCGCCACCGGCACGTTGGGCATTATGAACACGTCCGCCGCCGCGTAGGCCGCCCGGAGTTCCTCGGCGGACACCCGGCCTAACAGGCGCACGTGCTCGCTCAGTCCCTGTTCCCTCGTCATCTGTTCCAGCGCGGGACGCTCCGGGCCGTCCCCCACTATGAGGCAGACCCAGTCCCTCCTTCGAGCGGCCAGGAGCGGCAGAATCCGGGAGACGAGAAAGCGGCCTCCTTTTCGCGGTATCAGCCGTCCCACGAAGAGCAGGATATGCTCCGGCCAGCGCGGCAAACGCCAACGAGAGCCCCAACGCATGCGGGCCTCCTCCGGCAGAGCGAGCGCGAAATCATCCACCTGGACGCCGACCGGTATCACCGTGAGCCGCGCGGGGTCGAGTCCGCGCTCCAAACAGAGCCGGCGCGTGCCCTCGCTGATACAGATCACCCCGTCGAGCCGCTTCATAGCCCCGATGACCACCGTCTGGTACAACCTGTTGGGGTAGACCACGTCCAGGCCGTGCGCGTTCACCACGACGGGACGCCGCCCGACGCGGCGCAGTATCACGCCCAGCGGCGCGAGGACCGGGTCCCCCACATGCACCACGTCCACCGGCCGGGTCGCCAGAATCACCAGGGCCCTGACGAGGGCGTACACCACGAAAAGCGGCAGCCAAACCTGGCTTCCACCCCACTTTATCGCGTAGACTGTGGCCTTCGTCCTGGTGGTCTCAATCAGGTGGTAACTCAACTGCTGCATCCCGCCGACGGAGGGCGGGTACTTCCTGGTGATGAACAAAATCGTCAGCGGCGGCGTCATGGGAGCACCTGGAAGATCTTCACCCCGCCGTCGGAGTACAGGAGCCGGAACTTGTCGGGGCTTCCCTCGAACGTCTCCGGCTTCAACGGCGTCTTGCGGACGCCGATGTAGACGTAGGAGACGTGGTACTCCCTCAATTTTTCCCACAAACGTGCGGGGGTCTCCGCCGCGAGCAGGTCATGCGCCCGGCGGTTGATGAACGCGATGTACTCCGCCGTCCCGTCGCTCCCGTAGACTTCCGGCGGGAGGATAGTCTCCCGTCGGGCCAGCAGCGGAATCCAGTACCCGGCGTCCAGGCCGTGAGCGACTACCGGCGTCCAGAAATGCACACAGATGTAAAAGAGCCCGTCCTGGGGGATGTTGTCCTGAATCCACTCCATCGCCTTGAGGTCGGCCGGGCGCACGAAACCGTTTTGAGGCTCGACCAAATCCACAGTGTAGAACAGGCCGACGACGCCGGCCAGCACGACCCCCAGCGACGCCAGGAGCGGCAGAACGCGGTACAAGCGGGGGAACGCGCTCTTCTTGGCGGCGATGAGCGACAGCAAGCGGCTCGCCAGATACCCTATCAGCACCGCAGACGGCAGGTAGACCTGCTTGACGGAGATCAGATTCGACCACAGCGGGGTCAGGCCGACCAGGTAACAATTCGCCAGCAGGAAGACGCCGCCCACCCAGGCCAGTATCAGAATCACCCCCCAGTCGAGCGCGAACAACCCCCACGCGCCGCCCGCCGCCGCCAGTGCCAACAGCCACCGCCGTATCCCATAGTCGAACAGATACCTGGTATTCCAGGCGAAGTACTCCCCGTCACGCTCCGCGTTGTAGCCGTGAGACACCTCCTGGGCCACGAAAGAGCCGAACCCCCGCCAAAACCTCCACAACCAGGGCGCGGACACCACAGCGGCCACGCCCGCCATCACCCCGACGGTGCGCAACATCCGCTTCACGTGCCCCGCGTCCCGCCGACGAACCGCAGCCGCTAACTTCCCTCCCCAGAAGAGCCCGGCGAAGATGAGGTAGAACAAGAATATCCGGGTATGTACCAGGAACAACCCGGCCGTCACCAACCCCGTCAACACCCAGTCCCGCGCCGTCGCGCCCGGCTCGTCGGCGTCCAGGGTCAGCACCATAAGCACCGGAAGCAACACCTGCCCGCTCAACTGAGGGTAACGCCCCCAGTTGACGAACAAGGCCGGGAGGTGGGAGATGAGCCCGATGACCAGCGCGGACACCAGCCCGGCCTCCCGACTGCGGAACAGCCGCCAGGTCAGGAGATAACCGGTCGGCACCGCCAGGGCGTTCACAATCTGGCCGACCAGCACCACCGACCGCGGCACCGGTATCCCGCTCAGCCAGTGAAACCAGGCCGCCAAAGCGTGAAATCCGAAGTGGTAGGTGAACCGGTCTATGGGGGCGTAGGGCTCGTAGGAATCCGGCAGAAATCCACTGTCGGAGATGAGTTGGGTTATCAAAGTGTGGTGATACGAGTCGGTCCACAGAGGGTACGAGAGCCCCCTGACCATCCACAAACGGGCGAAAAGGCTCAACAAAAAGATCACCGCCAGCAAGAACGTGACCGCGTCGAACTTCAGACGGCCGCTGTGCCGCCACCTCTCCCACCAGTCCCAGACGCACACCAGGCCCGCCGCCAGCAGAATCACGGCGACGGTCGTCGGGGTCAGCCTGAGTCCGATGTAGGTGGCGACGTACAGCAGAAACGGCACGACGGCTATGGACAGGCCGCCGGCGGCACTCAGCATCCAGACGACGCCGACCGTCCTCCGCTTGCCGGACACGACCAGCAAGGCGTAGCCGGGGAGCAGAAACACCGCCACAGCCGCGACGCCGGCTCGAATCATCTCCATAATCAAGGGCCTGAGACAACGCCGTCGCCGCCCCCCGACCGGAGCGCGGCACGGCGGGATTCACTCACGGAGACCGCCCCCGCCAGGGCCAGCGACAGCCCGTAGAGAACCGTCACCACCGGGGCGGCCCACTGCACGACGCGCGGTTTATCGTGCAAAAATCGCCCGTAGAAAATCTCCCATCCGGCCCGAAGTCCGGGAGGGGTATACGGTTGGGGGACTCCCTGAATCACGAACGCGCTCCAGTAGTAAAAATAGGGCAGCAGGTTGCCGAAGAGCGACAGCACCCCCAACACCATCAACAACCCGACGGCGAACGACATCACCCACTCACCGCGCGGCACACTCCACACCCCCCACGCGAACAGCAACACGACCGGCCCGACGACCGGCAGGAAAAAACGGCCCTGCACGACGGGCACCCGCCCGGAGAAATAGGCCATCAGCACGGCCACGGCGTAGACCACGATCGCGCTCAGGCACGCGGACACGACCACCTTGAGCCGGCCGTCCGAGCGCAGATTCCTCACGACCTGCCACAGAGCGGCTCCGCCGATGACCGTCAGGAGCACGCAGATGGCCTCCACCACCGGCGTCCGAGCCGCACGCGCCCCTTTCCACCACACCACCCAGAAGTGACGGAACAGATCCCAGACCGCAGCGAGAACGGTGCGCACCGTGACGGCGGGGGGGCGAATCACGGTGAAGGTGTCGTTCAGCCGCCGAAACGCCGCGAAACCCGTCAGGTCGCCGTACAGCCACAGGTTGTGCCAGACCAGCGGGATTATCAGCAGGCCGGCAGTGACGCCTATCAACACCCCGTGCCGTACCCAGCCTTTCCGGTTCTTCCAGAGCAGGAACGGCAACAGAACGGCCAGCAGGCCCATCGTCATCTTGGACAGCACGCCGAGCCCCAGCAGAACGCCGATCGTCAGGCTCCTCTTCAGAGAAAGGCCGTCCAGCATCGCCCGCGTGCAGGCCCAGACGAAGGCCATAGATACCACTTCCAGCAGCACGTCGTTGTTGACGCGA
The DNA here is from genome assembly GCA_027079895.1 of Anaerolineae bacterium. GTDB lineage: Bacteria > Chloroflexota > Anaerolineae > B4-G1 > B4-G1 > JALWUZ01. Next base: position 727 of record JALWUZ010000375.1, on the reverse strand, counting down.
CTGACGGCTGCGGCACGCTCCGGGATGAGCACCAGTATCAAGGAAGTGAAGTAGGGGATCGCGTTCTGTCCGGGGAACAATTCCGACGCCCAGCGGTATGCCATCCACACCGTGAGCAAGGAGAGGCCAATCGCTTCCCAGCGGATGATGTAGACCTTGAGTAATATGTCGTCCGGCGACACCAGATACAGCGGCGCGGATAGAATGTAAAACAAAGGGGGCTGATAGCCCTCGTAACTATGCCCCTCCAGCCCCATCCCTTGCGGGTCTTGCGCAGCCGGAGCCGCCCAGTGAAAAGTCTCCCATCGTCCGGCCCGGCGAATCCCCTCCACCACCTCCGCAGACAGATAGACTTCCCCCACTGTGGGCGGCGTCCCGTGCTCTACCAGGTATTGGATGTAGTGAACGTGCTGCTCCTCATCTATCAACCCCCACGGCGGCAACAGCGTCGCATACGCCCCTCCGTGGAACACCGCCAGCAGGACAATGGAGACCCATCCCAACCCGGCGAGTGCATACCGACGTGATAATCTCTTCCACACTCCGCAAATACCCCGGCCGGCGGCTACTCGTCACCGACGCGCCACTTCAACCCCCGCGTCAGGTGCAACATCTCCTCCAGCATCTTCCGATTCATACGCACCAAATCCGCCATCAGCCCAATCAGGCACGTCTGGAACCCCACAATGCTCAATATCGCCGCCAGCAGCAACGACTGGACATGTCC